>JAUXWL010000210.1 GCA_030680155.1 Anaerolineales bacterium | reverse complement strand
TTAGAGAGCGTTTCTTAAGTCAGACCCTAAAGGTTTTCGCTGCAAAACAGAACCATCATTTGCAAAAAAGCGCCCACAAAACGGCGTTTTCGTAACCGTGGGAAACCTTTAGGGTCTTTGCCTACGAGTTAAGAAACAGTCTCTTACGGCGCTGATTTGATTGTGCTTCCCAAATCCGACCCGCAGATCAGCGCTTGTTGGGTGACTGCCATTGCAGTTGCTCTCGTATCAATCGAAAAATGTAACTAAAGTCACTGCCTGTTTTCCTTCCTCTTGCTAAGATGAATGCAATTCCGACAATACTTGTGAAATAAGACACATTACAAAAGGAGAATGCCATGTCCGAGAAGGAAAAGCAAGAGAACGAAACTGCCGCCAAATGGCAAAAATGGTTCGACAACATCTGGTTGTTGTTCCTGTTGTCGCTGTTGATCAGCACGTTAATCTATAACGTTTGGGGGATTATCGATCTGCTCAACGTCCCCCCCGCACCATACTAGAGGAGAGAAACAATGTTAGCGCCTGAAAAACTTTGGTGGAAACCGATGGGCCGCATGGAAAAAACATGGCTCACGGTCGCTTTTGTCTGGTGCGTCTTTCTGACCCTGATGATGCCGCTTTGGTATTTCTTCGGGAAACAGAACGTGCCGACGGAAACGTACCGCGTGACCCGCGAACAATATGCCGCACAGGTGAACGCCTTCGTGGATCAATACAAGGTCGGCGACGAGAACGGCATTCCCGTTGTTGCCCCGCCGCCCGGCAGTGACGTGTACCTGCGTGCCAGCACCTGGCAGTGGTATCCCATTTTACAACTGGAAAAGGGACAGACCTATCGCCTGCACGTCTCCTCGATGGACTTACAGCATGGCTTTTCGCTTCAGCCTGTGAACATCAACTTGCAGGTCATACCCGGGTACGACTATGTGGCGACGATTGTCCCGACCAGCACAGGTGAATTCACCATCGTCTGCAATGAATATTGCAACCTCGGTCATCACACCATGGTCGGCAAGATAATCGTCAAGTAGGAGAAATAAAATGACAGCACTCGCACCTACAACTCCCTGGACAGACAGCGCGAAGGATGATTACCGCGTCTGCGGCGTGACCACTCTCAAAGTGGACATGCACACCGAACGTCTGATCATCGCCAATGCCTTTATGGCAGTCGTCACCCTTCTGCTTGGCGGCACGTATGCTTTATTGATCGCGCTGACCCGCTGGCAGGCGATCCACCTGCTGGACGCAACCTGGTTCTACCGCCTGTTGACCCTGCACGGCATTGACATGCTCGTGGCCTGGATCGTCTTCTTCGAAATGGCGGGTTTGCATTTCGGCTCGACCGTATTGCTGAATGCGCGTCATGCTGCACCCAAACTCGCCTGGCTTGGTTTCATTATGATGACCGTCGGCGGTTTGATGGTGAACGTCGTGGTCTTGATTGACCCGCAATCCACCGTCATGTTTACAGCCTATATTCCTCTCAAAGCGCATCCGTTGTTCTACCTCAGCTACATCCTGTTTGCGGTCGGCGCTTTACTTCAGGTTATCACCTTCTTCATTAACATCGTGGTCGCCAAACGCGAAAAACGCTTTGAAGGCTCGCTTCCGCTGGCAGTTTTTGGGTTGATGACCGCCGCCATCCTCGCGGTGTACACCCTGCTGCAAGGCGCAGCCGCCATCGTGCCCGCTTTCTTCTGGTCGCTGGGATTGCTTGCAAATTATGATCCCGGCATCTACCGCAACTTCTTCTGGGGCTTCGGGCATCCCGCGCAGCAGGTCAACCTCGCCGCAATGGTCGCCATTTGGTACATGCTCGCGCAGATGACGACTGGGATTCGCCCCGTCAACGAGAAATTCTCACGCCTCGCCTTCATCCTATACCTGTTCTTCATCAACCTCGGCTCTGCCCACCACCTGCTGGTTGACCCCGGTCTCTCCTTCGCCTGGAAAGCCGTCAACACATCCTATGCCATGTACCTCGCAGTACTCGGTTCGATGATGCACGCCTTCTCCATCCCCGCCGCCATCGAAATTGCCCAGCGCGCAAAAGGACACAACAAGGGGCTTTTCGGCTGGCTGCGTAACGCCCCCTGGGGCGAACCCGGTTTCGGTGGGTTGTTCATGTCGATGATGATCTTTGGCTGGATCGGCGGCGTCACAGGCGTCACCATCGGCACGGAACAGATCAACATGCTCGCGCACAACACCCTGCGCCTGCCTGGTCACTTTCACGCCACCGTTGTCGGCGGCACGACCCTTGCCTTCATGGCATTCACCTACTACGTCATCCCGCTCATCTTCCGCAAGGAACTCAAACTCAAGAGTTGGGCAAAATGGCAGCCGTATGTCTTCGGCGGCGGCACGGTATTAGTCTCCCTTGGCATGATTACCAGCGGACTTCAAGGCGTCGCCCGCCGTAACTGGGACATCACCTTCGCGGGCGTCGTCCCCGGCACCGTGGACCTCACCCTCGCCATCTTCGGCATCGGCGCACTGATCGCCGTCACCGGCGGCATCATGTACCTGACCATTGTGCTTGTCTCCATCTTCACCGGTCCGCGCATGGAAGCGGGGCAGATGCTTCTCATCGGCGGCAGTGAAAATCCCCTGCTCGAATCCACCAAACTGACCGACGAGCAGATGGAACATCCCAAGAACCAACCCAAAGGCACTCTCGTTCTCGTCTTCGCCTTCCTGGCCTGGTTCGCGATCTACTACCTCAGTAACTGGTGGTTGTTGGGCCGCACCTGGTTCATTCGGTAACGCTCTCCTTTGAAAAGACTTCGGAAGTCTTTGAGACTTCCGAAGTCTTGGATTTTAGTGTGTACCGCAACCCTTCGGCAGGCTCAGGACAAGCATTCATGTTGCTTCTGGCAGGCAAGAATCTTACGGTACAGATTTCACAGGTAATATGATGCTTGCCCCCTTCCTCCTCGGTCTACTTGGAAGCCTCGGTCATTGTGTGGGGATGTGCAGCGCCGTTATTATCCTATTCGACCGTCAGCCCATCTTTCAAAACAAATTCGC
>JAUXWL010000184.1 GCA_030680155.1 Anaerolineales bacterium | reverse complement strand
CTGTTCAGGCGGAGACTGTCACAGTGGAAAACGGGACGGTGGGACTCGCCCAGGCGGGGACCATGTCCATAAACGGGTACACAGGCGCAGTCGTGGCAGGCAGCGTGGAGTTCGGCAATGCGTATGCAGGTCTCGTGGCCGGGCGTGAAGTCCGCGGCGAACGCATTGAGTCGATCATCCTGCTCTCACGCAAGGTGGAAGGAAACGTCACCACCGTGATCGATACACGCGGCGCATTGATCGCGGGCATGGTCGGCGGTTTGTTCGCCGGCATCCTGTTATTGCTGGGGCGCATGTTGTTCGGCAAAAAGTAATTGAATGTCATTCTGAGCGAGCATTCGCTGCCGCTCAGGATGACAAATACTCGAATGTTCAGCGGCGTTTTGCCGCTTTGCAGAAATTCATTTTCAGGGTGAAGGTAACCGTACGATTACGGTGAGAGGCGCCCAAGGAGTTGGTAACGATGGACAAAGTAGTATTGAAAGCCACCAAGCGCAGTGTAACCGGCAAGCAAGTGAAAGCCTTGCGCCGTGAGGGCAAACTGCCCGCCGTGATCTATGGCTACCGCCTGGAGCCGATCGCGATTTCGTTGGAAGCGCACAGTACGGGACTGGCGATGGCAAAGGTAACCGCTTCGAGCCTGGTCACTATCGATGTGGACGGCAAGGAATATCCCGCCCTGGTACGTGAACGCCAGCGCGACTACATCAAGGGTCATCTCACTCATGTGGATTTCCTGGCAGTAGACCTGACCGAGAAGATCCGCACCATGGTGGGTATCAACTTTATCGGTGTGTCTACCGCTGTGAAGGATTACAATGGCGTGCTGGTGCATAACATCGAAAAACTGGAAGTGGAATGTCTGCCCACCGACCTGCCCGAACGCATCAGGGTTGATATCTCCGTGTTGAAGGAGATTGGCGACGGCATCCGCGTCAATGACGTGGTTGCGACCCTGCCCGAAAACGTGCTCGTGTTGACCGACCTCGATGAAATGGTGGCAGTGGTCACCGCCTCGAAGGATGAAACCGAAGCTGTGGTTGCCGTCGAAGGCGCCGAGGAAGCCGCTGAGTCTCCCGAATTGAGCGTGGAACGCGGCAAGAAGGAAGACGAGTAGTAATTCTCCATTGCACTAAAAATCCGCCATCGCAATGATGGCGGATTTTTTTACGCTCATAAGTCATTTCAAGGAGCTGAGCCATTTCCGTTCGGTTTCGCCTCGAAAATACGGCTCTTTCTGGACAGCAATTCCAAATCTAAAATTGTGTAGAAGGCAAAGATGCCAAACCTTAACGCAAAGACGCAACG
>JAUXWL010000208.1 GCA_030680155.1 Anaerolineales bacterium | reverse complement strand
AAAGACGCAAGGCCGCAAGGCTTTTTTAGGATTGCCCCTGCGCCAGATGGTACTCTTGCCGATTCCGTCGAGGAAAGGTCAAAATCTTAGCGTCTTGGCGGCTTTGCGTTGAGATTGTTAGATTCAGATTTGGAATTGCTGTGGAAAAAGGAAAAAGACATCACAGCCAGCATTGAGGAACATTTTGGTATAATGCCCACGGTCATATCATGCCCGCAGGGTACAAATTACGCTTTCCCGCCTTTGAAAAAGCGCAATTTGTGACCGCGCTGGGTATACAAAAAAGCGTGAACTTCCTACAAGTTCACGCTTTTTTCATACTATAATGCGGACATGCCCCAATCCAACCTGTTCAATTCCCCCAATCAATACGCGTCTCTCGAAGAGACTCTGACTGCCATCAAGTCCATGAATGCCGACCCGCTTGCCAATGCAGGCACGAACATCGTCATCAGCCGCGGCAACCCGCAGGCAAAGCTGCTCATCATTGGCGAGGCGCCGGGTCCGCAGGAAAATATTCAAGGGAAGCCATTTGTCGGGAAGGCAGGCCAACTATTGGATAAGATCCTTCAGGCCGCGGACTTCGATTCTGAGAAGGATGTATATATTACGAATTCGGTTTTTCGTATGCCGCCAGGGGATGCTGGAAGCGCCTTCCGCAAGCCCAATGATAAAGAGATCGAATACTATCGCGCCTTTGTTTCCGAGATCGTCCACCACATCAACCCATCCATCATCCTGTTGACGGGGAACGTGGCGTGCCAGTCCATTCTTGGGAAAACAGGCATCACTACTTTGCGTGGAAAGTGGCTGGAAATAAATCCCTATTGGGTGATGCCCATTTTTCACCCCTCCTACTTATTGAGAAACCAATCTCGCGCGCCCGGCTCACCAAAATCATTGATGTGGGATGACATCCGCGAAGTGAGAAGGAAGTACGATGAACTGCTTGCTCGTTAAAAAGTGACAGTCACCTCACAGGTGACTGTCACTTTTTTGTCGAATCCTGACCGCTCTTGGTATAATTCGGCTCTATTTTAGGAGCACGCATGAAATACCACATCTGGACCGAAGGCTGCCAAATGAACGTCGCCGATTCCCAGCGGGTCGGCTCGTCGTTGGAGCATCTTGGCTACACCCTTACCGATACCATCGAAGAAGCAGACGTCATCGTTTTAAACACCTGTGTCGTCCGCCAATCTGCCGAAGACAAGGCGATGGGGCGTGTCACCTCGCTCTCACCTCTCAAAAAGAAAAACCCCAATCTTGTTATCAACCTAATGGGCTGCATGGTGGGCGTGCGTGGCGCGGAGAAATTACGCGAGAAACTTCCTTTTGTCGA
>JAUXWL010000197.1 GCA_030680155.1 Anaerolineales bacterium | reverse complement strand
CTGGGTCACTGCACTCGACCAGGGCGCTAAATATCTGATGACCGAACCGCAGATGAAATACATCCTCGTGGCGGGCGGATATGGCATGAGCCGCTTCCTTGACTTCACCGATAAAAAGACCGCCAATCTCTTTGCCGATGGGGCGGGCGCAGTGATTTTGGGGGCAGGCAAGGAGCAAGGCTTCCTTGGCTCGAACCTGCTGGCAGTCGGTTCCTTTCACGATGCGCTTGGCATCTACACGGGCGGCACGTACCGTCCCTGCACGCCTGAGAACATGGCGCAGTTCGGCGCTCCCAAAGTGGAGTTCGTCAAGAAATTCCCCAAGACCTTCAACACCGAATACTGGCCCAAGTTGATGCAAGGCGCGCTCGATAAAGCCGGGCTGAAATTCGACGACGTGAGCCATTATTACTTCACCCAGCTCAACCTCCGCACCATCGAATTCATGATGGACTTGCTAAAACAGCCCATTGAAAAGGCACACTGGGTCATGGACAAGTGGGGCTACACGGGTTCCCCCTGCGTAGTGATGGCGCTCGATGACTCGATTGAGCAAGGCAAAGGTCCCAAGCCCGGCGATGTGATCCTTTTCTGTGCCAGTGGCGGCGGGATTACGATGGCGTCGTCGGTGTGGAAGTGGAAAAATAGTGGTAAGTGATAAGTGGTAAGTGATAAGGAGACGGAGAATGAGTGAGATAAAAAGCTATCGTGATCTGTTGATTTGGCAAAAAGGGATTGCGCTTGTTAAACGCATCTATCAAGAAACTGCACAATTCCCTGATACAGAGCGCTATGGATTGACGAATCAAATGCGCCGTGCCGCTGTGTCTATTCCTTCAAATATCGCGGAAGGGCAGGCTCGTCAACACAGCGGGGAGTTTCGCCAGTTTTTGTTTATTGCATTGGGTTCCATTGCGGAACTTGAAACCCAGATACTCATTTCGCAGGATTTGGGTTTTTTGTCTGAAGAGATTTCAACAAGCCTTCAGGTAAATCTATTAGAACTTCAAAAAATGACCCGAACGCTGGCAAGCCGATTATCCAAATAGTACTTATCACTTTTAACTTTTCACTTCCCTCCTGGAGGTCTTATGTACATCGGCGATTATCTTGCGCGCAGAGAACTTTATTCTCCCGACAAACTGGCCTTCATCGACGCGGGTAAATCTCCCGAATGGCGGCTGACCTTCCGCGATGCCAATCGACGCGCCAATCAACTTGCCAACTGGCTCAAGAGTCAAGGCATTGGCAAAGGGGATCGTGTAGCCATTTTGGCGCGAGATGGGTATGAACACCTCGATCTCTTCTTTGCCTGCTCCAAACTCGGCGCGATCCACACCGCGCTCAACTGGCGTTCACATTGGCGGGAACTGCTCGAAATTTTTAACTATACCAATCCCAAAATTTTAGTTTTCTCCGATGACTTCAAAGAAGGCGTCGCGAATCTCACTGATCACTATCCACTGATCACTGTTCACTTGGATGGAAACGGAGTCAAGGATTCAGTACCTTTCGAGTCGACTCTCCAATCCGCCTCCGACTCCGCTGTGACCTGCCCCAGCCTCGAGGCAGAGGACATCGCCGCCTTGATATTTACCGGCGGCACGACGGGTCTCCCAAAAGCTGCGCAGGTTTCGCATCGCATGATCGCATGGAACACGCTCAACACGGTCATCCATGATGTGACGCATAGCGACGTGTATCTCAACGTATTCCCGATGTTCCATACGGGCGGACTGTTCGTCTACACCCTGCCGCAAGTCATCTTCGGTGGGACGACGATTCTCATCCGCGCCTTTGACCCCGAGCAGGTGCTAAACCTTCTCGAACGTGAAAAAGTGACCATCTTCGCCGCTGTACCGACCATGTACCAAATGCTGACAACTGCGCCAAATTGGGAAACAGTGGATCTTTCAGCATTGCGTTTTTGCACTTCGGGCGGCGCTCCGTTGCCTGTCCCTCTGGTGGAGAAATATACCAAAGAGAAGAACATCCGCTTCAAGCAGGGATTCGGTATGACCGAGTTCGGTCCGGGCATTTTCGCGCTTGCCCCAGAGGACGCCATCCGCAAGGCAGGCTCGATTGGGCGCCCGAACTTCTTCATCGACGCACAAATTGTCAATGAGCAGAATCAGTTCCTTGGTTCGAATGAGGCGGGTGAATTGGTACTCAAAGGTCCGTCGTATAGCTCCGGCTATTTCAACAATCCAGAAGCGACAAAAGCCGCCATCGACGAACGCGGATATTTCCACACGGGCGATGTCGCTTTGTATGACGACGAAGGTTATTTTTACATCGTTGATCGCAAGAAAGATATGTTCATTAGCGGCGGGGAGAATGTGTATCCCGCCGAGATTGAAAAGGCGTTGTACCAGCACCCGGCCGTCCACATGTGCGCTGTCATCGGTTTGCCCGATGCGAAGTGGGGCGAGGTCGGCAAGGCGTGTGTGGTGTTGAAACCAAATCAAATTGCAACGGAGGATGAATTATTGAAATTTATGACAGAGCGTTTGGCAAAATATAAAGTCCCCAGGTCAGTGAGTTTCATGGATGCCCTGCCAATTTCTGCCGCAGGGAAAATACTCAAGCGCGAGTTGAAAGAGCAGTTTACAGTGGGCAGTGGATAGTGGGCAGTATCTGCTCTTACTATCCACTATCCACCAGCCACTACCCACTATTTAAAAGGAGAATAACATGTCCACAGTCCCAACTTTACCCGGTATCACATCCAAGATGGTGGATACCTCCCGCTTGAAGATGCACGTCCTCTTCAGCGGACCCGATGACGGTGCGCCGGTTTTATTCGTGCATGGAAATGCGTCTTCCGCCTCGTATTGGGAAGAGATCATGCTCAAGCTTCCCGCAGGCTTCCGTGGTATCGCGCCCGACCTGCGCGGCTATGGCGACACCGAAGACAAATTGATTGACGCGACTCGCGGCATGGGTGATTGGATCGACGACCTGGCCGCCTTGCTTGATGCGCTTAAGATCGAAAAAACTCACGTTGTCGGTCACTCGATGGGCGGGACGATTGTGTTTGGTCTCGTCGGCTCATTGAGCGGACGGGTGCTGAGCGGAACCGTCGTCAACCCCGGCTCGATCTACGGCTTCGGCGGCTCGAAGGATATCGACGGCACACCTTGCTACGATGACTTTGCCGGTTCAGGCGGCGGCGTGGTCAACCCGGATTTCCCCAAGTTGATCGCCGCGGGTGACCGCTCTTCGGACAATCCACAAGCCTCTCCGCGTGTGGTGATGAACAGCTTTTACTGGAAGCCGCCATTTGTCCCCGCCCGCGAGGAGGATTTGCTTTCTTCATTGATGACCGAAAAGATTGGCGACCAGAAGTACCCGGGCGATTTCATTCCCTCCGACAATTGGCCCAATGTGGCGCCCGGCAAGTTCGGTCCCATCAATGCGCTTTCGCCCAAGTATGTGGGTGACAGCGTGCAGAACTTCGTCGGTGCGGCGAACAAGCCTTTCATCCTGTGGGTACGCGGCGACTCGGACATGATCGTCTCGGACAATTCCTTCTTCGATTTCGGCACGCTCGGCAAGTTGGGCTACGTCCCCGGCTGGCCCGGTGAGGAGGTTTATCCTCCGCAGCCGATGGTGGGACAGACTCGCAGTCTGCTTGAGAAGTACGCGGCTCAGGGCGGCGCATTCGAAGAAGTCGTCATCGCCGATACGGGACACACTCCTTACGTGGAGAAGCCCGAGGAATTCATGGCGGTGTTTGGGAAAGTATTAAAGTGAGCAGTGAGCAGTGAACAGTGAGCAGTGAACAGTGAGCAGTGAACAGTGAGCAGTGAGCAGTGAGCAGTAAACAGTAAACAGTAAAACTGGTTACTGATAACTGATAACTGATAACTGTTCACTGATAACTGCTCTAAAAAGGAGGCGTAATGCCTAAAGTAAAGTCCCTCCCGCGCGGGGTAGCAATGGTTGGCGCGGGGATGTCGAAGTTTGGTGCCTTTGCCGAGAAGAACTCGCGTGACTTGTTCGTCGAGTCTTATAAGGCAATGACCAAATCGGTGGATAAGGGGTTTGATCCAGCGATCATTGAAGCCATGTACGTTGGTAATTTTTCCAGTGACCAGTTTGAGCATCAGGCGCACCTAGCGCCAATTCTCGCGGATGCGGTTGGGCTTACTCCAATCCCTGCCACACGCGTCGAAGATGCCTGCGCATCGGGCGGCGTGGCTTTACGTCAGGGCGTGATGGCAATCGCCTCCGGCATGGCGGATGTGGTACTCGTCGGCGGTGCGGAGAAGATGACCGCGCTCAATACGGCGGCTGTCACCGAGGCTCTGGCAACCGCCGCCGATGTCGCCTACGAAATTCCGGCGGGCTTCACCTTCCCCGGCTTTTATGCGGCGATGGCGTCTGCTTATATGGCTCGCTATGGAATGAAATCCGAGCATCTCATGAACGTGGCAATCAAGAATCACGACAATGCCGCTCTCAACCCGAATGCACAATTTGGTATGACCATTCAAACCTGGATGGAAGGACGCGTCGCGGCTGCGCTCAAAAAGGGGAAGCCAGCCCCGACATGGTCTACCATTTGGGAATTCCTCCACGATGAATCAGGCAACCCGACAATTGCCTACCCGCTGCGCCTATTCGATTGCTCGCCCATCTCTGATGGTGCGGCGGCGGTTCTGCTTGTGGCGGAAGAGATCGCGCATCAATTCACCGACCATCCAATTCGTATCATCGGCACGGCGCAGGCTTCGGGTTCAGCGCTGCATGACCGCCCATCTCTGACCAGCATCCCTGCGGCGAAGACAGCGGCGGCGAATGCCTACGAGATGGCAGGTGTGACCGCGAAGGACATCCGCATTGCGGAAGTGCATGACTGCTTCACGATTGCCGAAGTCATCGCCAGTGAAGACCTTGGTTTCTTTGCCCCGGGTGAAGGCTTCAAAGCCGCCGAAGACGGCATGACCGCCCGGGACGGCGCGAAGCCCATCAATACCTCTGGTGGTTTGAAGGCAAAAGGACATCCCGTTGGCGCTTCCGGCGTGGCACAAACTGTCGAAGTGTGGAAGCAGATGCGAGGTCAGGCAGAGGCGCGTCAGGTCGATGGCGATGTCTCACTGGCATTGACTCACAACGTCGGCGCGACTGGTTCCACTTGCACCGTCCACGTGTTTGAGCGGAGGAATTAATCATGGCAGAAGTAACTACCGTCCGCCCGTTCACTGCGGCGGCTTTCAACCAATATCTTGCCGAACATAAGTTGATGACAGTGAAATGCGCGAAGTGCAGCGGCGTGTATGCGCCTCCGCGCGCGATCTGCCCGAAGTGCCACAGCGAAGAAATGGAATGGGTGGAAGCTGGCGGCAAAGGCAAATTGGCAGGCTTCACCGTCATCTACAGCGGACCGACCTTCATGGTGGAGCAGGGATTTGATAAAAAGAATCCTTATGTGTCTGGAATCGTCGAGCTTGAAGAAGGCACGTTCATCAGCGCAAGAATTACAGGTTTGGACATGTCCCAGCCTGCCGAGATCAAAGTGGGCACGCCTTTGAATGTGGATTTTGTTGAATTCGGAGAAGGCGAAGCCAAAACGACCTATTTGGCGTTCAAGGTGTAACTCGCCAGTAACCCTACGATGATAAAAAGTCAACACGTGAATGGCGGGCAGGATATTACTACCAGCATTAGACCAACTGTCCGCCTTCACTTATAAGGAGATTTTCCATGCGCATGAAAGATAAAGTAGTGCTCGTTACAGGCGGCGCGGCGGGAATTGGCAAAGCCACTGCCCTGCGTTTCGCCGAAGAAGGCGCGAAAGTTGTCATTTGTGATGTGAACGAAGCCGTTGGTCAAGAGACGTTGAAACTGCTCGGCGAAGGCGCGGCGTTCTACAAGGTCAACGTGACCAGCCGTGAAGACGTTCAAAAGTGGGTGGACGATGTCGTTGCCAAGTATGGTCGCATCGACGTGATCGTCAACAACGCAGGCGTCTTGCGTGATGGACAATTGGTCAAGGTGAAGGAAGGCAATTTGGTCGGGCAGATGTCCGAGCCTGATTTCGACCTCGTCATCTCCGTCAACTTGAAGGGCGTGTTCAATTGCGCTCAAGCTGTTGCGCCCGTGATGGCAAAGCAAGGCGGCGGCGTAATTCTCAATGCCTCCTCTGTTGTCGGTCTCGATGCGAACTTTGGACAGACCAATTACGTGGCGACGAAATTCGGCGTGATCGGTATGACCAAGGTTTGGGCGCGCGAACTCGGCAAGTTCAATATCCGCGTCAATGCTGTGGCTCCCGGCTTCACTGCTACTGAAATGATCACCGCCATGCCCGAGAAGGTTTTGGATGGCATGAAGTCCCACACTCCACTTGGTCGTTTGGGCGAGCCGCGCGACATTGCCAACGCCTATCTCTTCCTCGCTTCGGATGATGCCTCGTTCATCACAGGTGAAGTCCTGCGCGTGGACGGCGGGATCGTTGTAGGAAC
>JAUXWL010000195.1 GCA_030680155.1 Anaerolineales bacterium | reverse complement strand
GCGTTGCGTCTTTGCGATAAGGTTTGGCATCTTTGCCTTCTACACAATTTTAGATTTGGAATTGCTGTCCAGAAAGAGCCGTATTTTCGAGGCGAAACCGAACGGAAATGGCTCAGCTCCTTGAAATGACTTATGAGCGTTCAAATAAATAGGTTGCTGGAGGGATATAATGTCAGTACGCATAAACACGAAGAACCCCCGGGTTTGCATGGTGGGTAGCGCCATAGTTAAGTGTGGTTACCTGCCGCGGACAAAAAAACAATCCGCTAATCTTCGCAAATCTGCGCGAATTGGGTTGGGCTTGGCGAAAATTCGCGAAAATTCGTGGACAAGAATCTACCCACGATTAAGGGCAGTCGTACTGCATGGTAGCGGAGTGTTATTTTCAAGATGATGGGAATCCTTTTTTTAAGTTTAGGTATCACTCTGGCATTGGGATACCCAGCCCTGATCGCGGCCAAAAAGATGGGCTTAATGGATATTCCCGGACTGGCCCCGCATAAAGTGCATCTGCATCCCACCCCATTGGCGGGAGGGATTGTAATTCTTTCCGTACTCACGGTCATGGGGGGGTTGTTTAGTCAATGGCTGTCTCGTGAAATGTTGGGGGTGGGTCTGGGCGCGCTGGTTATTTTTCTGTTTGGACTTTGGGATGATCGTTGGGGACTCTCTGCCCCCAAAAAATTTATTGGACAGTTTATCGCCGCCGCCATTTTGATCAGCCTTGGTGGGCGCGTGAATTTTATAGTAGCCTTGTCTGAAATGGGAATTTTTTCCACTGAACTGGCGCATATATTGAACATCCTCATCACCCTGTTCTGGCTGGTTGGCATCACCAATGCGCTCAATCTGATAGACAGCATGGATGGCATCGTGGCTGGCTTGGGAGCAATCACCTTTGCCTTCCTGTGGGGGGCAGCCGCCCAGGCCGGACAGTCAACGCTGGCGTTTTGGTCGGCCGTGTTGTTGGGGATTAGCATTGGTCTTTATTTCTGGAACAGCCTTGCCGCCAAACTCTTTCTGGGCGATTCTGGTTCACAAACCATCGGCTTCCTGCTGGCTTCCCTGGCGATGATTTACAGCCCATTTGCCCGTAACCCCATATCCTCCTGGATCACCCCCATCCTGCTTTTGGGTGTTCCGATCTTTGATACCACCCTGGTGGTATTTTCCCGCCTGCGCAGGGGACAATTTCTTTTGCGCGGCAGGCGCGACCATACCTACCATCGCTTAATCGCCCTCGGGTTTTCACCACAAATTGCAGTAGGGTTGGTTCTGTTGGCGGCTTTCCTGCTAAGCATTCTTGCTTTCCTTACACTTTACCTTGCCCCAACGCCGGCATTGATTTTCTTTGCCGGTGCGCTCGCCTGTGGAGTGGCGCTATTAATTTGGCTGGAACGTCAGCCAACACTGGACGACCATCCCGGCACACTGCAAAATGACTGACACGAAGACCTTTCTCACCCAACCCTCCCTGTGGTTGCCGTCATTTAGCTTATTTGTCGCACTTGGGGCAATGATTACCCTCAGTTCCCTTATCAGTTCGCCTTCCGACCCGAAGAATGCCCTGTTTTTGGGATACTCCGCCATACGACTGACCCTCATCGTTGGGATGCTCATCCTGACCGCCACGCTTCTTTTCCTGACCTGGAAACTGCTTCAACAACCCGAACATTCTCAACACTGGTGGGAAAGGATTTTTCAGCAAAAGCCGGTCAGCAATTTTGTGTTTGGTATTTCAGCAATAAGTTTCCTGATCCTTTGGATCCTATTATTCACGCCGTCCTATCGGCTTGCGGGCAACATCTCCGAATATGCCGCCCGGTTGTATCCTGTTCTGGTCTGGCTGGCAGTTGTCAGCGCCGCCACGACGCTGATCTCCATCCTTTTGCGGAAGCAGAATTCATTCGGTTTGCTCATGGCCGCAAACAGGACGGCCATCAGGGCGGGCATTTTTATCTTCCTGCTTTTTCTCCTTGCATGGATTGTGGTTTCATCAACGGGCATCGGGATTCGCGACCGGGAGGATTATTGGTATGGCGCCGGTGTGCCGGCGCTGGGATTGCAGGTTCTGTTTTCCCTGCTCATCGGGGGTGCGGTCCTTTGGCTGGAAGCCAACCGTCGTTTCCTTAAAAACGATGTGTTGGTGTTTGTACTATTTTGGGCGGTTACTGCCTGGCTGTGGGTGCGTGAGCCGCTGCTCTCCAATTATTTCATGCCGGATACGGCAGGGAACATATTCTATCCCTATTCCGACAGCGCCACCTTCGACATTGCCAGCCAGTGGGCGCTTATTGGGCAGGGCTTGTTTGGCGGATTGTATTTTGACCGCGCCCTTTACAGCGCCTTCCTCACTTACTTGCACGCGCTTGCCGGGCAGGATTACGCAATACTTATGGCGGTTCAAGCGGCGGTGTTTGCGGTCTTCCCGGCCATTGTGTATTTGATCGGCAGGGAATTGCACAGCCGCGCGCTGGGGATTTCTGCGGGGATGTTGATTGCGCTGCGCGGCGTGAACTCGATCATCACCGCAAAGTGGATCGATACTGCCAGCCCCAAAATGATGCTGACGGATTTCCCCACCGCGATCGGGGTCGCTTTGCTGCTCCTGTTCGCATTGAAATGGATGAAGAATCCCTCGAAATTGTCCCTGGCGGTTTGGGCGGGTGGCGCATTGGGTATGACGGTCATGCTGCGTACCCATGTATTTTTATTGCTTCCAGTGATTGTGATTGGCTTCTTTATTTATGGTAAATCCCGCTGGAAGGTTGCCGCATTGGGGTCATTCCTGTTGGTTCTGGGAATGTTGAGCGCGACCCTGCCATGGGACATTCGGAATCGTTCGAATAATATTCCCCTGTTTTATGCGTATTACTCCCGCATTGAATTGATCCTCCGTGAGCGGTATGGTTTTGGCAGTCAGATACCCCCTCCACAGCCTGTGCCCGCGATCCCCGGGCAGGGGGAGAGTAGTCATGCCCGCACCTTGAGCCGGCAACTGTTTCGGGGGAGACTTGCAAGTGACGTGAACGATAATGTCTGTAATTCAACTGCCTGTTCCATTGCCAATCATTTTTTTCATAACCTGATCACATCCGTTTTATTCCTGCCGAATTCGCCTGTGGTGGATGACTTATGGAACACGGTCAAATTGGGAGCGCCCTACTGGAAGCAGGATTGGACCGGGCAGGATGTTGGGGGTACGCAGGCGCTTTTCCTCGGTATTAATCTCTTGATCATCTCTTTTGGGGTGGGGATGCTATGGGAGCGTAACAAGCCCGCTTCATTGTTGACCATGTTGTTGTTTCTGATGTATAGTACGACCAATTCATTTGGGTTTACATCCGGCGGGCGTTATATTGTCTCCATTGACTGGCTGGTGGGCTTATTCTTTATGGCGGGATTGTTGCAGGCTGTCACATGGTTCTTGCGGCTGATCGGGTCTGTTCCCGCTGCCCCAATTATGCTTGATGAGGACAACTTCACACCTTATCTTCGGCATCGTTCGGGCCCCTATCTTCAAGTTTTTGGAACCCTGGCTTTGACGATCATGATGGGCGCATTGATCCCGCTAGCCGACAGCCTTTTTGAGAAGAAATATCAAGAGCGGGGACCCGCTAAAATGCTCAACGTTCTGGAAGAGCAGGGCTGGTTGGAGCAGGCAGGGTTTGAGAAGGATGATGTATCCGTATTTTTGGAGCATCCCCAGGCGAGGTTGGTAGAGGGCCGGCTGCTCTATCCGCGTTATTATCCGGCGGGAGTGGGCGAGTTGGACCTTTCCCTGCCGTACATGCCCCATGATTATCCGCGGCTTGCCTTTACGCTGATCGCCCCTTCGATGCCGATTGCACTGGGTGTTGTTGTTTCTCGAACTATGCCAGGCCTTCCAGCGCATACTGCCGATGTTGTTGTGATCGGGTGCGCCTACACGGACTATTATGCTTCCTCCATAGATGCTTTGGCGGTCATTGTGCTGACGGAGCCGCCGTACATCCAGCATCGTGAACCTGGCGCGCCCTTGCAGTGTCCGCTCGAGTAGCCGTAGGGAAGGTGCAGGAGGGAGAGGATGAATCAAGATATCAGGACCAAGCCACAGCGCGGGATGAAGCGGTTTACGTCAGGGTAATTTCCTGCGCAGACGTAAAAATCGGCTGTTCGCACCCCGCCTTGCTTCTTTGTTATGAAAGTACCATACACTGATGCGCGGGTTGTAGTGTAAAATTCCTGATTATGATGGCACAAGATATACAGCGTACTGTGCAGTTTGGTTCCCGCCGTTACATTTCCCTGTTGGGTCAACTCCTGCAATGGATCGTGTTCTTGTACCAGGCAGGAGCGGTAATCCTGTTCGTGCTTGCGTTGTATTTTGCGAACCGCTGGCTCCAGCAGCCGTTCATCGGTGCATTTTACGAGCATACGATGATCTTTAATGGCATAGGGCCAGCCGAAGCCGACCCTGCATGGCCGTTGTTTCCGCAAGTGGAATTGGGGGAGCAACTGGTTGCCATTGATGGCAGGGTGGTAAAGAGTTCACAAGCTGCGCGCGATATTCTGACAGGGCGGTTCCCCGGCGAGACGGTCACCGTTACGGTGCTTTCTGAAGATGGGACAGAACGAGACATCAGCCTGATTCTCCATGCGTTTCCAGAATCCAGCCGATTGGTCTATCTTGTCGTTCCATCCATTTTAGGGGCGATCTTCCTGCTGGTCAGCATATGGATCTTTGGCTTTCGCCGCTCGGAGCCGTCGGGGCGCGCTTTCTCGCTCTTTACATCCTCACTGGCAATCATCACCGGCGCGTACTTCAATCTATACACCACGCATGAATTCACAACCATGTGGATCTTTGCCTGCGGGCTGGCAGGCGGCGCGCTGATCAACCTTGCGCTTGTTTTCCCTGTTGAGCCGCGTATGATCATTGTCCGTCCCTACCTGCGCTGGCTTGGGATCGTGTTCGGGTTGATGCTGGCCGGATATGCCTCCACACAACACTTTGATTTCGCGCAGCCTGCCGCTTATATCGGCAGTTGGCAGGTAATCTACGGGTTCCTTGCGCTGGGGATCGTCTTCTATATCCTGTCAAATCTATACCATTCGTTTTATGCTCAATCCCCGGTGATCAAAACCCAGGTGCGGACTATTTTGATCGGCACATTGCTGGCATTTGTCCCGGTGGGCAGCTGGCTCGGTCTTGGCTTTATTAATCCGCTTAATTTCTCCCCGTATCTTTTCCTCCCGCTGGTTTTGTTCCCCCTGTCCATTGGGTACACCATTCTGAGATTCCGCTTCCTGCGCACCGATGACATGGTACGGCGTGGTGCGATGTACCTGCTGTTGACAGCCTTCGTGACCATTGGGTACGCCGCAATTGCTGTGGGGATGGGGCTTCTCTCCAATACGACCTTGCCGGCGAACAATCCCTATCTTGTGGGGGGGGCAATTCTGCTTATCGCCATCCTGCTTGAACCGATCCGCACCCGCCTGCAAGCCACCGTGGATTCGGTCTTCTTTCGCGGCTCACGCATTTTTGAAGAGCAGTTGGAAAGCTTTGCTCATACACTAACCACCGCACTGGACCTCAACACCATCGGCGTGACCATGCGTGACCAGATCGCTTCCACACTGGCCCCAGGCAGGATCCACATCTATACATACGACTCCCTCAATGATTTATTCTCCGCCCTGCCCGGTGATGACCTGCGACCCACAAGCGACATCCGCTTTGCCGCTACAAGTCCGCTGGCGCAGTATTTTGAAACTGAAAGACTGCCGTTATACCTGGATAGTTCAGCCTCCCTGCCTGAAATACTTCGATCTGAACAGTCACGCCTGGCGTTGCTGGGGGCGCGGTTGTTCATCGCCCTGCCCGGCAAGGAGCGTCCCAACGGCTGGCTGGCGCTTGGTCCGCGTTTGACCGGGCAGGCGTACGCCCCGCGTGACCTTCGTTTCCTTGAAAACATCTGCGACCAGGCATCCATCGCCATTGACCGCGTGCAGACCGTTGCCCACCTTGAACGCCGCATTCAGGAAATGAACGCGCTCACCCGCGTATCCCAGGGCGTGAACGTCACCCCGGACTTTGACGATATTCTGGAATTGATCTTTGCTCAAACGGCGCAGATCATTCCCACCTCGCATTTTCACATCACGTTGTACCGCGAGGAAAGCGATTATTACTATTACGGCTTCTGCCTTGAAAATAACGAGCGTCTGCCGGAGCGTGAGAATCTGCCATTTTCCGCGGGAACAGGCCTGGCGCCGGATGTGATCGGCAAGGGACGTCCCATCATGACGCAGGATTACGTCCGCGAATGTCAGGCGCGCGGACTCACTCCCGCCTTCGAAAATGTCTTTGCGTGGATGGGTGTGCCGCTTAATGCGGGCGCGGTATCCATCGGTACGCTCAGCGTTGGCAGTCGTGACGGCGCCACGGTATACACGAACGGTCAGTTGAACCTGTTGCAAGCCATTGCGGATCAGACCGCGGGCGCCATTGTGAAATCACGCCTGCTCAAAGAGTCGCAGCAGCGCACTCATCAACTTTCATCGTTGAACGAGATCACCCGCCAGTTGACATCCACGCTTGAACTAAACCCGTTGCTGCAGAACATCCTCGAAAATGCGGTAGGCATCTTGAACTGCGAAGCGGGCAGCCTGTTCCTGCTCGATGAACAGACGGATGAACTGGTCTTCAAAGTGACGGTTGGCCCGGTGGCAACCAACCTGGTGGGGCAGAGGCTGCCTTCCGGCACTGGCATTGTCGGGCGCGCCATTCAGTCGCGCGGACCTATCATAGAAAATGAAGATCAAAATTCCGCGGCAAGATTCAAAGGGATCGACCAGCAAACCGGGTTCGTGAGCCGCTCGTTGATGGCGGTTCCCCTGCAAGTGAAAGACCGTGTCATCGGCGTCATCGAAGTCATCAACCGCCGCGATGGACTGCCCTTCGTGCAGGATGACCAGACCCTGCTGACCGCCTTTGCCGGACAGGCCGCGGTTGCCATCGAAAATGCCCGCCTCTATACCCTGACCGACCAGGAACTGGCAGACCGTGTGGAGGAACTTTCGGTCATGCAGCGCATCGACCGGGAACTCAACGCCAGCCTTGAAATGGATCGCGCCATGCGCATTACGCTGGATTGGGCGCTGCGCCAATCCTCTGCGGATGCCGGTCTGATCGGCATGTTGGAGGAGGAAAAACTGCGTGTGATGTCCCAGCAGGGGTTTGACGAGAAGATGGAAAAATTGCAGGATGACCTGCTGCCCATCGAATTGGATGCCATGGCAGAAGTGGTGGAAACCGGCCTGCCCCGTCAATCCTCTGTGGATGGGTCTGACCGAAAATTCCTTGCCGTCTCTCATACGCAGATGATCATCCCCATCCGTCGTGAAACGACTGTGATCGGTTTGCTGTACCTCGAAAGTATGCATGACTCGCAGGTGGATATTGAATTCCTCACCCGCCTCACCGACCATGCCGCCATCGCCATTTCGAATGCACAGTTGTATGGGGAAGTACAGCGCGCGAACCTTGCCAAGAGCGACTTCGTCTCCTTTGTGGCGCATGAACTCAAGAATCCTATGACCTCTATCAAGGGCTATACCGAATTGCTGGCGGGCGGTGCCGTGGGACAAGTCAACGAAATGCAGGCGAATTTCCTGCAAACCATCAAATCGAACGTGGAGCGCATGTCCACGCTGGTCTCGGACTTGAACGATAACTCCAAGATCGAGGCGGGACGCCTGCGCCTCGAATACAAAGCCACCAGCGCCGCCGACCTTGTGGATGAAGTGATCCGCACCTTTACCCGTCAGATCGAAGACAAAAAACAGACCTTGGAACTTGCCATCCCCGATAAACTGCCGTTCATGTGGTCAGACCGCACCCGTGTGGGACAGGTACTGACCAACCTGGTCAGCAATGCGCATAAATACACCCCGGAAGGCGGCATGGTTCAGGTGGGAGTTGAGGAAAGCCAAAATCAATGGAATCCCGATGGCGCGCCGCGCGTAATCCACTTGTGGGTCAAAGATAGCGGCATTGGGATGACTGTCGAAGATCAACAGAAAATTTTCCAGAAATTCTTCCGCTCCGATGATCCGAAGGCCAGGGAAGCGCCCGGCACCGGACTGGGGCTCAACATCACTCGCAGCCTGGTCGAAATGCAGGGCGGGCAGATCTGGTTCGAGAGTGAATACCGCCAGGGCACCACGTTCCATTTCACGGTTCCGGTGGCGGAAGAGTAACGAGGCCAGATGACGATGATTGGATCGATAGGTGTGGCGCAGGCGCTCGATGGACGTGAAGCAGGTTTGCAGGCTGCGCATCAGGCATTGAACCGCCTCGGCGCAAATGCGCCGGGACTGGCGGTGGTGATCGCATCTCATCAGTATCTGCCGCGCGAAGTCTTGAACGGCGTTTCCAGCCTGCTGGGTGATACGCCGATGATCGGGTTCAGTTCGCCCGCCGCCCTGACCAACAAGGGATACCATCCACATTCCGTAGCGGTTGCCCTGCTGAGCGGGGATTTTCAAGCGGATACGCTCTGGCTGCCGGGCTACGCCCAGTCCGGGCGTGAAACCGCAGCCATGATCGAGCAACATGCCTCGGCGCGGGTGGAGCGTCAAACCCTGTTGTTTTTTGCGGACGGCTTCAACGGGGATGCCGAACAGTTCTGCAATTCCATCTCATCCGAATTGAATCTGGTCGGCGGGCTTTCAAGCGGGGATCTGCACACGGGCAATACCTATCAAATGGCGGGCAGTCAGACAGGCTCCGGCGCAATGGCGGCGGCATTCCTCCGCGGTAATCTGAAGGTCGGGGTTGGGTATGACCATGGTTGGGACCCGGTCGGCAGTCAGTTCCGTGTGACGCGCTCGCGCGGCTTCTGGCTGCGCGCCTTGAACGGACGCCCCGCCTCCGAAACCTATGCGGGCTTGTTCGGCTATCCCGCGCGTGATTGGGCATTCCCGCCGCTTAATTACCTGGCTCGTTTATATCCCCTGGGCGTGGAGCAGGGCGAGGAGCTGATCGTCCGCGCCCCGATTCGAGTGGAAGCGGATGGCAGTTTCCGAATGAACGCCATTGTCCGCGATGGGATCGATACCTACCTGCTGGTGGGCAGCCGTGCCGCCTGTGAACGCGCCGCGCGAAACGCCGCCCAGCAAGCCCTGCTGCAATTGGGCAATGCCAAGCCAGCCCTTGCGCTGGTGATCGTGGATGTCGCCTGGCAGATGCTGCTCAAAGCGCACCCCGGCGTGGAGATTACCGCGATCCAGGAAATTCTCGGCCCGAACGTCCCCATTGCGGGCGGTTACACCCTCGGACAGGTCGCAACCGACGGCGAGACACCGAAATTCCTCAATCAGCACATGGTGGTGGTCGTTTTCGGCGAAGAAGAGACCGAATAGCAGGTTTCCCCCCGGATTTTTCAGATCATGTCTGACCGCCTTGGGTCTACCTTTCAATGTGTGCATGCAAAGGTTGTCAGCGGCAGTCGCTCAAGCCGCCGTCCTCGGCGGCATTTTGCGAGGGAGCAAATTGCCTGACATGTTTTGCGTGCATACCTTTCAATTTGGTAAACCCAGCCCGCTATAAGTTATTGTATACTGACTTAAGTGCGAGGTTGGGCATGGCTGACAAAAAATCCCCTTCAAAAAAGACAAAAAAAAACACCTTCCCTGAACAGGACATTCGAGCAGGGGACGAGAGCATTGCCGTTGGCGGATCGGTGACCGACAGCGCCATCATCCATGGGCAGACCATCGTCCTCGCAGAGCGCTTCTGGCGGGACCTCAAACCTGCCCTGCCTGCCGAGACGCTTCGGGAGGCGACTGCGGCATATCTCGGTTACCTCACAGACCGTCATTACTATCTCAGCCTCAAAGGCATGGGCGTTTCAGACCGTGTCCCCCTGCGGATGAAACTGCTCGAACTCTACGTCCCGCTCAAGGCGCGCATGGAATTGCCCGAAGGCGACACCTGGAAGCGGGATATCAGCCTGGCCGGGCGCGACATCACCGACCACAATCAGGAAGTTTTTCATTTTGGGGAACCGATCCCATTGTTGGATATATTGCGCCAACATTCCGGCGTGATCATTTTGGGAGACCCCGGCGCGGGCAAGACCACCTTCCTCAAATACCTTGCCCTGCGGCTCGCTCGCGGCGAAGGACAACAGATCGGGCTGGATGATTACCTTCCCATCCTGTTGCCGCTGGCGGCGTTTGCCAACGCATTGCAAACCCGCGATATCCCACTCGACCATTTCATTGAAGAATATTTTGAAGGCATCGGCGCCGACCTGCCGATCGGACCCATGTTGCACGAAGCGCTCGAGGCGGGCAGGGCGCTCATTTTGCTGGATGGTCTCGACGAAGTGCGCGACCTCAACATGCGCAACACCGTCGTCGAACGTGTGGTGGATTTTTACGCCTTCCACCGCCGTGAAGGAAATAAATTCGTCCTCACCAGCCGCGTGGTGGGCTACCGGGCTGTGCGCCCCTCTGCGGAAGACCTGGCGGAATGCACCATTGTCGATTTTGAAGACGATGAGATCGAAGAGTTTGTCGAACACTGGACGACCGCCCTTGAAAAACAGGTGCAGGGCAATACCGCCGTCGCCCGCGCCGATGCGGAAGTGGATTACCGCGAACTCCTGGAAGCCATCAACCATAACTCCGGCGTACGCCAACTGGCATCCACGCCGCTGTTGTTGACCATTCTGGCGTTGATGAAGCGGCAGGGAGTGACCCTGCCGGAACGCCGCGTGCAGTTATACGACCAATATGTAACGACCCTGCTCTCCACCTGGAACCGCGCTCGCAGCCTGAGCGGGCGCGCCCCCGGACGCGACATTGACGAAATTCAGACCGTCCGCATTCTTGCCCCGCTGGCCTTGTGGATGCACGAGGTCAGTCCCGGTGTGGGGTTGGTGGGGCGCGAAGATATGCGCCGCAAACTGGAGGAACTCTTCCACGAGCGCGGCGATGCTTCTCCGCACCAGGCGGCGCGCCAGTTCCTGTTGGACGTGCGCGAACATGCCGCGCTGCTGCTCGAACGCGGACCCGGGGAGTATGGCTTCATTCACCTGACCTTTGAAGAATACCTGGCCGCTGTGGCGCTTGCCTTAATGGGGCAGGGTGACTCAAGACCGATCATCGAAACCCTTTCGCGGCATGTGGGTGAACAAGCCTGGCGCGAAGTGACCTTGTTGACCATTGGCTATCTTGGCATTCGCCAGCAATTGCCGAAGATCGCGGGCGAAGTGGTGGAAGCCCTGGTGGATGCGAAACCGGGTCCGTTGGGGGAGGCGGTGGTACTGGCAGGCGATGCCGTGCTGGATACCTGGCCCGGCGGCGTTCCGCTTCAGAGCAGGGAACGAGTCATTGAGGCCTTGCTGGAGACCATGCAGGAGGGCGACATCCGCCCTGAGCTGCGGCGCGATGCGGGGCTGCTGCTGGGACGGCTCGGCTGGCGGCCCGGCGACCTGGATCGGTTTGTGGAAGTGCCGGCTGGTGAGTATCAGGCTGGGGTTAAGAAAGAAGCGCGGGATATTCCGCACGTGTATTTCATTGGCAAGTACCCGATCACCAACATCCAGTTTGCGCGTTTTGTCAAAGAAGATGGGTATCAGAATCCTGAGTTTTGGAGCGAGTTTGGCTGGGAGTGGCGAACAGGCAGGTTCGATGCGCGTGCGCTCGAAGGTGTGGAGCGTGACTGGCTGGAACTTCGCCCTCTCGCAAAACGCAATACGCCGTATTACTGGCATAACATCGAGTTGAGCAACCCGATCGTGCCGGCGGTGGGTGTGTGCTGGTATGAAGCGGAGGCGTACTGCAATTGGCTTTCCCGAAAGATCGTTGCCGTGCCCGAGGGATATACCATCCGCCTGCCGCGCGATGGCGAGTGGGAGCGTGCCTCTCGCGGCGCCGACGGACATGAATATCCGTGGGGTGAAGGGTTTGATAAAACTGCTGCAAATACCTGGGATAGCGAAGCCACCGGCTCCGGGCTGGGCGGCACCACGGCGGTGTGTACCTTCCCCCAGGGCATCAGCCCAACAGATGCATGGGATATGAGCGGCAATGTTTGGGAGTGGACGGGGTCGTGGTATGATGACGATAAAAAATACCGTATCGTGCGCGGCGGCTCGTGGATCGGCTATCAATGGTTTGCGCGTTCGTCGTTTTGCAACTGGTCGATCCCATTGACATTCAACGACGACCTCGGTTTCCGCGTGGTGATCGCGCCGAAGAATTCGTAGCGCGACTTTCAAGCCGCAATCCAAAGGCGGCATATTGCAGATTAACAAATTATCCTGACAATAAAAATGCAGAGTTTAAGTACCGCAATGTTTACATTGCGCGTACTTTGGCAGCCCATTTGCCGCTCGCAAGATGAATCCTTCGATGAACTCACCTGTGCCTCCCGAAGGACATCGGGACGATGTGCGGCACTGGCGCAGGCAGGACATGCCTTGCGGTACTGCGCAGAATCTTTGCGGCTGGCGTAGTTTTCGCGGAGCAATACCATAACGCGGTTCGTACCGCAAAAACTTGTCCTCGCAGAGGGTTCATTTTGCGCCCTGACAGGCAAGATAAATCTTGCGGTACTGCAAAATTCATGTTGCGCCCTGGCAGGCAAGATAAATCTTGCGGTACTGCAAAATTCATTTTGCGCCCTGGCAGGCAAGATAAATCTTGCGGTACTGCAAAATTCATTTTGCGCCCTGACAGGCAAGATAAATCTTGCGGTACTACGCAGAATTTTCGCGGTTGGCGTAGTTTTCAGAGAGTAATACTATAGGAGGCAGCATGGCTGGCAAAACAAAAAAAGACGGGTTGAGCGCCGGGAACGGCAGCGTTGTCATCGGCGGCAATGTGGAGCGCAGCAATGTGGTGGTGGGGAATAATAATGTCGTTTCCAACAAAAGCATCCAACTTGCGGCGTACTTCGAGATCATTGTTCAGGCAGTTGAAAACACACAGCTTGCGCCCGCCGACAAACTGGATGTCAAAGCGGAGTTGCAGGAAATTCAAACCGCGCTCGAAGCGCCCACGCCCGATGAAACCTTCCTTGCGCGCCGCTTCCGCAACATCAAACGCATGGCCCCCGATATTGTGGATGTGGCTTTCGAAACCTTGAAGAATCCCATTGGCGGCGTGGCGGAAGTCATCAAACGGGTTGCCAAAAAAATGACGGAAGACGCGAACGCAGGGTAGTACAATGAACTGGCGGAAACGCCAGTTTTTTTTATTGAAAGGATAAAAAATGAACAGACTATTTTTGATCCTGACACTGCTGACCCTCACGGCCTGCTCCATTCCCGTGGACGCACCCCCGCCTCCCACCGCCCTGCCAGCGGATACGCCCCTACCGACCTTTTCCCCCGCTCCGGCATTTACGCCCCTCCCCGCGCTGACAGAGACTCCTGCATCCACATCTGCTCCCGCTTTTTGCAATGACCCGCGCGGCAGTGAGTTAATTGCCTCCCTGCGTGCCGCCATCCAAACCAGGGACGGCGCGTTGCTGGCATCCCTCGTCTCCCCAGCCCTCGGCATGGACGTGCGTATCTTCCGCGATGGCAACGTCATCAACTATGATGTGGAGCACGCGAAATTCATCTTTGAGACCACCTTTCAGGCTGATTGGGGTTTGCATTTTGCAAGCGGCGAAGCGACAAAAGGCTCATTTCAGGAAATAGTCCTGCCTTCGTTACAGCAAATCTTTTCGGCGAATACTGAAACCGCCTGTAACGAACTGAAAACAGGCGGCGTGACCTACATCCCCGCATGGCAATATCCCGGCATGGACTTTTATTCCATCCACTTCCCCGGTACCGACCAGTACAGCGGCTTGGACTGGCAGACGTGGGCGGTTGGCATGGCTCCTGTGGACGGCAAACTGTACATCACAGCACTGTCCCATTTTGTGTGGGAGCCGTAGTTTCGGACGATGGACCGTGGACGATGGTCAATCGTCCACGGTCCATCGTCTATTGGTATTAATGTAAGAATTCCCCCCCTGTGATACTCTATAAAACATATTATTGCCAAAAGTTGCAATAAGGAATTTTCATGTCCTGTGCTGAGGAATACACCCCAAAACTTCGCGCGCGCGGCTACCGCATGACCTCCCAGCGGCTGGCGATTTTGCACGTCCTGCACCATAGCGGCGGGCATCTCTCCCCGGCGGAAGTGTATGAACAGGCACATCTCCAGGTTCCCGGGCTCACTGAAACGACGGTCTACCGCACGCTGGATTTCCTCGCCGAGAATGGGCTGGCGCGTCCCGCCCACATGGGCAGCGGACGTCTCGTCTATGAGATCGCGCGCCACGAACATCACCACCTGAAATGCAGAACCTGCGGCACTGAAATGGAAGTGGAACATGCCCTGCTCAAATCCATGTATCAGAAACTCGAATCTGAAAGCGGCTATAAATTAACCGATAGCCACCTTACTTTTTTTGGTCTTTGTCCGAATTGTCAAAAAGGAGATTAAGTATGTTGTATGCACCAGTCCCGCTTCACATCCCTGATGGCTTCCTAAATCTTGCAGTTTCCCTTATTTGTTGGGTGATCACCGTCATTACCCTTGGCATTGCCATTTCCAAAACAAATAAATTGCTTGGCGAAAAACAAATCCCGCTGATGGGTGTCATGGCGGCGTTCATCTTCGCCGCGCAAATGATCAACTTCCCTGTGGCGGGCGGCACCTCGGGTCACTTGTTGGGCGGCGTGCTGGCCGCAATTGTGCTCGGTCCGTGGGCAGGCATGCTGGTGATGACCGCGGTCATCGCCGTGCAGGCGCTGCTCTTTCAAGATGGCGGTCTGCTCGTGATGGGAGCGAATATCCTCAACATGGGCCTGGTCACGGCCGCGATTGGGTATGGTTTGTATCGTTCTGTTGCGGGTCAATCGAAAACTGTGAAACTGGCGGTCACCGGTGTCGCAGCCTGGCTTTCGGTGATGGCAGGCGCGTTGTTCACTGCCTTGCAGCTTTGGTTGAGCGGCACTTCGCCGCTGGAGATCGTCATCCCTGCGATGCTTGGCGTCCATGCTTTGATCGGTTTGGGGGAGGCCTTGATTACAGTTGCGGCTCTGTCTTTCATCCTCCAGACCCGTCCCGATATTTTGGGAGAAGGCTCTGATTCCGCCAACGGCGGGCGCGGATGGATCTTTGCCGGTGGATTGATTGCGCTGGCGGTGGTCTTGATCTCACCCTTCGCTTCTGGCGACCCCGACGGCTTGGAACGGGTTGCTGAAAATTTGGGCTTCCTTGGAGCAGGTTTGGATGCGCCGTATCAAGCCATCCCTGATTACACCCTGCCCTTCCTCGGCGAAACGGCGTTCTCGACCATTTTAGCAGGCGTAATCGGTATTATCGTCGTTGGGCTGGTCATCGTGCTGATCGGGCGCGGGATGAAGGCGAAATCGTAATTCGTGATACGTAACGCGTAAAACCAAATTACGCGCCACGAATTACGAGTTACGGAGCAGGTCCCTATGCACTTCGACGCATTTGACCGTTACCACGAAAAGGAAAGTTTTCTCCACTGTCTCGACCCGCGCGTGAAGGCGGTGGTGACGGTGATCTTTATCGTTTCCAATGCCCTGCTGCCGGATGGCGCATGGTTCGCGTTTGTTTTTGGGTGGCTCTTTTTGATTGCCGCAAATCTGCTTTCGCGGTTGGGCATTGGCTTTACCCTCAAACGTTCGATCATTGCGCTGCCGTTTGCATTGATCGCGATTACGGTTTTGATTTCCATCCCCGGCGAACCGCTTTTTACATTTCAATTCTTTTCCTCGCAGCTTGCCGTCACGGATGCGGGGGCGCTTCGTTTTGTGAGTATTCTCATCCGCTCGTGGCTTTCGGTGCAGATGGCCATCCTGCTGGTGGCGGTCACGCGCTTCCCCGACCTGATCCATGCGTTGGAGCATTTGTATGTGCCAGCCATCCTTACCACCATTATTGCGTTTCTGTATCGTTACCTGTTCGTGCTGACCGACGAGGTCTTCCGTCTGATTCGGGCGAGGGAAAGCCGTTCGGGAGCCGCACCAGGTTCGAGGTCCGGGGGAGGCGTGGTGTGGCGTGCGAAGGTGGCAGGGAACATGGCGGGTCAATTATTCCTGCGAAGTTACGAGCGCAGTGATCGCATCTACCATGCGATGGTCGCGCGCGGATATGCGGGTCATCTGTATACGTTGAATCCGCATGAGATGAAATCCGCCGATTATTTTGCGACGGCGTTTGCAGTCGTGATCATTTCTCTTACCCAGGTTCTTGGAAGGTTGTAATGCCAGTTACTCATATTAAAAGTAGTGTTGCCCTGTCTGAGTGTGACGGCGATGTGTTATCGGTGAACGACCTGCATTTTTCGTATCCTGACGGGCACGTTGCCTTGCGCGGCATTTCGCTGAAGTTATGCAGCGGGGATAAGGTCGCGCTGGTGGGACCGAACGGCGCGGGCAAGTCCACCTTGATGCTGCACCTGAATGGGATTTTGGGCGGGCGCGGCGAGGTGGAAGTTGCGGGTATGCGCCTCATGCGTGACAATTTGCCTGCCATTCGTTCCAGAGTTGGTCTTGTCTTCCAGAATCCGGACGACCAACTTTTCTCGCCAACTGTGTTTGAGGACGTGGCGTTTGGTCCACTGCACATGGGTTTACCCGAGGATGAAGTCCGCGCGCGGGTGGAGGCGGCGCTTGAAGCCGTGCGCATGTCGGGCTATCGGGATCGCCTGTCGCATCACCTGAGCGTGGGGGAGAAGAAGCGCATAGCCATTGCCACTGTGCTTTCGATGCAGCCGAGTTTATTAGTATTGGACGAACCTTCGGCCGGACTCGACCCCCGCGCACGGCGGACGTTGATCAACCTGCTGCGCGAACTGCCGATCACGATGCTCGTCTCTACGCATGATATGAAACTGGTGCAGGAGTTATTTCCGCGCACGATTGTGGTGGATGAAGGGAAGGTCGTGGCAGATGGGCCGACTACGGAAATCCTGGACGATGAAGAATTCCTGACGGCGCATGGGCTGGAAAAGCCGTGAAGTCCGAAATTCGTGATACGTAAAAAGCGCCTCTGATTTCTCAGAAGCGCTTTTTTGATTCTTACGAATTACGCATCACGCATTACGCGTCATGAACTACAGCCCCGCCGCCTTCTTCAAAACCGCAGCCTTGTCGG
>JAUXWL010000192.1 GCA_030680155.1 Anaerolineales bacterium | reverse complement strand
TCACCCGAAAGCTCGTTTTGGAATCATGCGCGATTCAGCGATTGTCGCCACGTTTATCTTTGTCCACAATGCGGCGCGCTTTTTGGGCGAGTCGTTCAACCTCGCGGTAGCGGGTCATGTTGACGAGTGGCAACCCAGCATCTCGGCCGTGTCCCAACTTTGGGCGGGGGTGGATGCGAATGTTTTGGTGGCGGGGGAACATCTGGCGTTTTGGCTGTCCATTGGCGCGGTGGTTGCTTTTCTTCCGTATTTCCCGTATTCAAAACACATTCACTTGTTCTTTGCACCGTTGAATTTTGCGCTCAAGCCCGAACGCAAATCCATCGGCGAGTTGAGTTACATCAATCTCGATGACCAGTCCATCGGGCAGTTCGGCGCGGCGAAGATGAGCGACCTCGGCTGGGAGCAGATCATGGACAGCTACGCCTGTATCATGTGCTTCCGCTGTCAGGAAGTGTGCCCGGCGTACAACACTGGAAAATTATTGTCGCCTGCCGCGTTGGAGATCAACAAGCGTTATCACTTCAACGGCGGCGGCACGACCGATGTGGCGATGACCGAGTTGATCAGCGAAGAAGCGGTGTGGGCTTGTACATCCTGCGGCGCATGTGTGGACATCTGTCCCGTTGGCAATGAGCCGATGCGCGACATTCTCGACATTCGTAGAAATCTATCCATGATGGAAAGCGCGTTCCCCAAGCAGTTGGAGACGGCGTTCAAAGGCATGGAACGCAACATGAACCCGTGGAATGTTTCGCAGGGTGACCGCATGAAGTGGGCGGAGGGCATGAACGTCCCGACCATTGAGCAAAATGCCGAGCCTGAAATTTTATGGTGGGTTGGCTGTGCTCCCGCCACAGACTCGCGCGCGCAAAAGACCGCGCAAGCCTTTGCGAAAATTTTGAATACTGCTGGCGTGAACTATGCCGTGCTTGGCAAGAACGAAGCCTGCACAGGTGACTCGGCTCGCCGCGCGGGACGGGAGGATATTTTCTTCGGGCTGGCTTCACAGAACGTGGAGATTTTGAATGAGGTCGCGCCGAAACGAATCGTAACGACTTGTCCGCATTGTTTGCATACCATCAAGAATGAATACCCTGCCTTTGGTGGAAATTATCAGGTCATTCACCATACGCAATTAATTAATGAATTGGTTGGAGCGGGGAAGATTCAGTTATCAGTGAGCGGTGAGCAGTTTTCAGTTACGTTCCTTGACCCGTGCTATTTGGGCAGGCATAATAAGGAAGTGGACGCCCCACGCTC
>JAUXWL010000182.1 GCA_030680155.1 Anaerolineales bacterium | reverse complement strand
GTCTTCTCCAACTCCCAGGGATTTTCTCGCCGCTATCACCCCTCGCCCTATGGGAGAGGGGATGGGGGTGAGGGAGCGCCGCCGCTTCAGACTCCGCCCGAGCCTGATCGCTGAACTCAAGCGTGCCTCACCCTCAAAGGGGATCCTCGCCCCGCACCTCGACCTCTTCCAAGTCGCCGACATCTACACCCAAAATGGAACTTCGGCTATCTCCGTTTTGACCGATGAGAAATTCTTTCAAGGCAAACTCGAAACGCTTTACGCATTACGTAATACGTATTCCGTAAAAGTCCCGCTCTTGCGTAAAGATTTTATTATTGACGAATCCCAGATCTACGAAGCGAGAGCCAACGGAGCCGACGCCATCCTCCTCATCGCCGCCGCCCTCCCAGACGACTCCCACTTCGCCGCCCTCCACGCCTGCGCTTTGAGTTTGGGACTGACTGCCCTTGTCGAAGTCCATAACGAAGCTGAAACTGAGCGCGCCCTAAAGATACCCAACATCCAACTCATCGGCATCAACAACCGCAACCTCGCCACCTTCGAAGTTTCCCTCGCCACCACCGAACGCCTCCGCCCCATGATCCCCGCCGACATCACCGTCGTCGCCGAGTCTGGGATTTTCACAGCACAAGATGTTGAGCGATTATCCAAAGCCAATGTGGATGCTATTCTGGTAGGGGAGGCGTTAGTCACATCCGAAGACATCCCCGCCAAAGTCCGCGAACTTTCAGGAATGGAGCCGTAGTCACGCTTTCAGCGTGACGTCACGTTACAAACGTGACCTACTAATAATCCCGAAGGGATGAAACGATTATAGAAACAGCATCGCGTCATCCCAAATCCTGAAGGGATGACATAGCAAGGCAAATCCATGACACCCCTTCGGGGTTTGTCAAAACCAAAATCGGAAATCTAGAATCAGATCACCCCTTCGGGGTTCAGAGAGAATTATGACAGTTGTAAAAATCTGCGGAATCAAAACATTGAAAGACGCCCTCGCCGCCATCGAAGCAGGCGCGGACTATTTGGGATTCAACTTCTATCCCAAAAGCGTCCGCTTCATCGAGAAGGATGTCTGCGCCGAAATCACATCCGTGTTGAAGCGCGAATATCTGCACATCAAACTCATCGGCGTATTCGTCAATTCATCAGTTGAAGAAGTGAATGATATTCTCGAAACCTGCTCGCTCGACCTCGCCCAACTTCACGGCGACGAAACACCTGAAATGCTCGCAGCCCTCAACGGCAAAGCCTTCAAAGCCATCCGTCTATCTTTGTCCGAATCCGTTGAAACATCCGTGCATCCGTTTCTTCATCCGTTGACTGCATCCGTGCATCCGTTTCTTCATCCGTTGACTGCATCCGTGCATCCGCTTGCGAAGCAATCCGTTGACAACCCCGTCATGCTGATAGACGCCTCTGTCAAAGGTGTCTACGGTGGCAGTGGCATCACCGCCGATTGGACAGCGGCGGCTGAACTTGCAAAAAAATATCCGCTCCTGCTCGCAGGCGGACTAACTCCCGAAAACGTCGCAGAGGCAGTTCGTCAAGTCAAACCTTGGGGCGTGGATGTGGCTTCGGGTGTTGAATCAACTCCGGGCGAGAAGGATGCGGAGAAGATGGTCAAATTCGTGAAGGAAATCAAGAGATTAGAGACTGAAGATTGACCAATCTCCAGTCTCTAATCTCCAATTACCAAGAGGAACTATGGAAACCTTGTTACCTAAAAAATTCGGTCCCTACGGCGGACAATTCGTCCCCGAAACGCTCATGCCCGCGCTCATCGAGTTGGAGCGCGAGTTCGTCTCCGCGCGAAACGACCCAGCCTTCAACGCGGAATTTGATAAATTGATGGCATCATTCGTCGGCAGACCCACGCCGTTGACATACGCCAAACGATTGTCTGAGAAATTAGGCGGCGCGCAAATTTATTTGAAGCGCGAAGACTTGGCGCACACAGGCGCGCACAAGATTAATAATGCGCTGGGGCAGGCGTTGCTGGTGAAGCGCATGGGCAAAAAGCGCATTGTCGCAGAGACGGGTGCAGGTCAGCATGGAGTTGCATCTGCGACAGTGGCGGCATTGCTTGGTTTGGAATGTGTCGTTTACATGGGTTCAGTGGACATCGCGCGGCAGGAGCCGAACGTCTACCGTATGAAATTGCTCGGCGCGGAGGTGCGACCTGTGGAGTCAGGCACCAAGACATTGAAAGACGCCATCAACGAAGCCATCCGCGATTGGGTGACGAATGTGCGCGACACGCATTATCTGCTTGGCTCTGCGCTCGGACCGCATCCGTACCCGACCATCGTACGCGAGTTCCAATCGGTGATCGGGCGTGAGGCGCGTGAGCAAATGCTCATGGACGCGGGACGCCTGCCCGATACGGTCATTGCCTGTGTGGGTGGCGGCTCGAATGCCATCGGCGTCTTCAGTGGATTTGTGAACGACGAAGGTGTAGAGTTGATTGGCGTGGAAGCAGGCGGCAGCGGCATTATTTCAGGTAAACATGCGGCTCGTTTTGGCGACGCCGAAAAAGCGCGGGTGGGAGTCATTCACGGAACACGCACGTATGTCTTGCAGGATGAAGACGGACAGATCGCGGAGACACATTCCATCTCGGCAGGGTTGGATTACGCGGCTGTTGGTCCCGAACATGCGATGCTGCGCGACAATGAACGCGCCTACTACACATCCGCAACCGATGAAGAAGCGCTGAATGCCTTCCAAACACTTTGCCATACCGAAGGGATCATCCCGGCGCTGGAGTCATCTCATGCCGTGGCGGAAGTCATCAAGCGCGCGCCGACCATGCGGAAAGATCAGGTGATCTTGGTGAACTTATCGGGGCGTGGCGATAAGGATTTGAATACGGTGATAAAGGAATTAGTGAATAGTGCATAGTGAATTGGAAAAGCCCTATTCACCATTCCCTATTCACTAACAACGAGGAACTTATGAATCGAATCGAAAACACCTTCAAAAACAAACCCATCTTCATGCCCTACTTCCCGTTAGGCTACCCTGACTTGAATACTTCCATTGACGTGATCGAAGCCTTAGCCCAAAACGGCGCGGACTTGATCGAAGTGGGGCTGTCTTTCTCTGACCCTCTCGCCGATGGACCTGTGATCCAGCAAGCCACTCAAGTTGCGCTGG
>JAUXWL010000176.1 GCA_030680155.1 Anaerolineales bacterium | reverse complement strand
ATCGCGCAAACTTCCGCTGGTATCCAACCGCACACCATACAGTTTGAACTTCTCCGCTTCATCTTTATTCCCCGCATCCATCAACTCGCGATACTTTGCGAACATTCCATCCAGCACACGCAAGGTATCTTCAATGGAATCGTTGTTGAAATCCACCAACGCAATGCGCGGGATGCGCGCCGGCAAAATGTGAGAAAACTGCATCATGGCTTCCGCAGTATCCCCGAGGAAGGAAGCGATGGCGGCATGTGCCACCGTCCCGCCGCCTGCGCCGCCCCACCAGTCGCCTTGCGCATCGGTCGAGACGAATGCTCCCAACTCACGCGCATGGTCCTTGTTGAATCTCTGCAGCGCAATGTTGTAGGCATAGCCATCCGCCGCCTGCACTTCATGCACATCAAAACGCGCAGGGAAGAACAACACAGGCTTGCCGCGCGAAGCGACCAGCGTTTCATAGACATTCGTCGCCACACGACTCGAGCGGGTAAGGATGCCCAGCGTGGGCGTTTCGAGCAAGGCAAAATCGCGGTAGCGTCCGCGCACTTTGATGACAGGCTGAATCTTCAACGGGTCGCCGTTATATTTCACCGTCGTCCCGTCATGCACCGCCCACACTTCGAGTTTGTCCGATGTATCTACAAAGGTTTCGCCGTCGAAATAGCCGGTGCAATGGCGCAGCATCTCCAACGCCTTGTCCACGCCCACCACGGTGGTCTTGCCCATGCGGCGCGTGAACCACTGCATTTCCACTTCGATATCACCGACGGCAATTTCCTCGGGAGAAATGCCGTCGGGTAAATTGTGATGACTGCCCGCATAGGTATAGCCGTCGTTTGCCAGCGCAACCAGCATCCGATTGATATTCTCGAAATATTTATCCGAATACCAGCCATGCCGCATACGCTCGATATCGAGCTTGAAGGTTTCGTTAGTCAGGCGTTTTTTGTCAAAGACAGACATTTGTCCTCATGCGTGATTCGTACTGCGTAATGCGTAACGAGCAATTTACGTATCACGCAGTACGCATTATTCAATAGCGTCGGTGGATTTGATCACCCGCATCCCCGCCTCGGCAAAGCGGACATACGCCTCATTCGCCGCCTCGGTATGATCCACCACCCCGGGCACCACCACCGCTGACGAACAGTCGTCGAGCAGGCAGACCTTCTTTGCAAGTTCCGGCTCTGCGGCGCGGATGTCATCGAGCAAGTCGGAGATCGTCCACGCTACACAGTGACTCTTTGCCTGTCCGGCGATGTACAAACGGTCCACTTCATGCAGATGCTGGATGAATTTCGGGTTGCGTTCGCCAAGCGTCTCGCCCATCGGACCTGTCAGCACTTCGGGACCTATCACGGAATAATTCTCGGTGAAGGGCTTGTTCCCCTTGATCTCATACGCAGGCGGGGATGTCCGCGCGATGGAGTGGAAGAAGATGGCTTCGTCCAACGCGGAGACGAGCGCGTGACCGATGCCGCCCAGCATGGCATGATAGGGCCAGATGGTCAGCGCGTATTTGCCTTTCTTTTGCAACGACTCGGCATAATGGAT
>JAUXWL010000180.1 GCA_030680155.1 Anaerolineales bacterium | reverse complement strand
ACTTGTATGTCCAACTCAATCCTGCTGCACTTCGCCGTTCGATTGACCTGAAAACCGCCAAACTTTGGAAAATTTCTCGGTAACATTTCCGCTTGATGCAACGTTACCGTCAAAGTAACATTTTATCTTGATGCATTACGACCTTACCGCCAATTTCCGCTTGAATCCGAGGCTTATATGACGTATCCTTTTATCAGGTTAAGAAGCCGCCCGTCATGGATACTTCGATTTACAACTGTCATATTCACACATTTACCGCAGAACATGTCCTCCCGGATAATTTCCTGTCCCGCCTGCTGATCAAAGCCATGCGCAAGCCGTGGCTGAGAAAATCCCTGCTCTGGCTTTTCGGAAGGCTCATCCTGCGAATGAACAGAGATGCGGTCCATTTGACAGGGCGCTTCTTTGCGCGCGGTTCATTCGAAAGCCAGGAACATGTTTATAAACACCTTTGCCACCAATACCCCAAAGATACCCGTTTCATCGTCCTACCGATGGATTTTGAATTCATGGGCATCGGGACGCCGATACATCCGTATGAAAAGCAACTCAAGGAATTGGCGGAACTCCGCGACAATAACAAACCAAATCTCATTCCCTTCTGTGCCGTGGACCCCCGCCGCCCGAACGTGGTGGAGGAATTCAAACGCTGGCACCGGGAGTATAAGATCCGCGGGGTGAAAATCTACCCCAATCTGGGATACTACCCATACGACCCTGTACTAATGGAAGTTTATAAATATTGCGAAAAGAACAAACTGCCCGTGCAGGCGCACTGCTCGCCGGGCGGGATTCGCAAATTCGGCTTGTCACATGAAGAAGCAAGACAATTTGCGAACCCCGATAATTACAAAAGGGTACTTGAACAATTCCCAAACCTGAATTTCTGCCTGGCTCATTTCGGCGGCGCAGAGGAATGGGAGCGTCACCTGACAGGCGAAATTCCCAGCGATGGTGAAGGGGAGGAAACCTGGCTTTCATCCATCACGGACATGATCCGCTCGGGAAAATACCCAAACCTCTTTACCGACGTTTCCTACACATTATTCATGGCAATGCCTGCTCATCGCCCATTCAACTATTTCAACTTCCTAAACGTGATATTGGAAGACCCAGCCATCCGCGAGCATGTACTCTTCGGCACAGATTATTACATGGTGGAACGTGAGAAGGTCAGCGAGAAGGAAGTTTCCATTGGCCTGCGCGCCCATCTCGGCGAGAAGTTGTACTTCCAAATCGCGCAACATAATCCGCGCAAGTATCTATATGAGACCGATAAAACGAAAAAACAACCGCTCAAAACAAGAGGAAAAACTACGCGGAAACAACCGCGCTAAAAAACAACGCCCTCAAATGGGGCAAGCCTTATAATAGGCAATCTCCACTTGAGGAACCCTGTGACCAAGCCTAAACTCCTTCCCTATCTCGAAGCCCTGTTCGCCGTTGTCGTCTGGGGCGCATCGTTTATCGCCACAAAGATCGCCGTCGGGCAAATCTCCCCCATTGCAGTAGTGTGGCTTCGTTTTGCCATGGGAATTCCCATCCTCATGGCTGCCGTCATCATGCGAAAACAGTTCGCGCTTCCCAAAGGGAAGGAATGGCTTTATTTTGCGCTGCTCGGCTTTCTGGGTATTGCCTTTCACCAATGGCTGCAATCGAACGGACTGCAAACCTCCCAAGCCACCACCACCGCATGGATCGTCGCCACCACCCCTGCATTCATCACCATCCTCGGCTGGCTGACGCTCAAAGAAAAGCTCACCATCATCCAAACATCCGGGATCGTGCTGGCCATGATCGGAGTGCTGGTCGTGGTCAGCAAGGGCGATTTCGCCAATCTCGCCATCGGCAAATTCGGCGCGAAAGGCGATGTGCTGATCCTGATCAGTTCGGTCAATTGGGCAGTGTTCTCCATCCTCTCACGCCATGGATTAAAACGCCATCCCTCCACGCGCATGACGCTTTGGGTCATGACCATCGGCTGGCTGATGACATCCGCCGCATTTTTCGCACAGGGCAAAACCGCCGAAATCGCATTACTCGATACTCGTGGTTGGTGGTCAATGATCTTCCTTGGCATCTTCACCACGGGTCTGGCCTACATTGCCTGGTTCGACGCGCTCGCGCAACTGCCCGCCGCGCAAACGGGCGCATTTCTCTTTATCGAACCGCCCACCAGCATGATCGTGGCGGCGATTATTTTATATGAGACAATTACACCCGCATCCCTCTTTGGGGGCGCGGTAATCCTCATTGGTGTATGGCTCGTGAACAGGCAGGTATGAAATAATGATGAAAGCAAGGACAACCCCCGAATCAAGCGTGGATAAAACCGAAAGCGGATATCTTTTGAAGATCCCCGCTGGAGATTCATCCGCCTACCGATTTTCTCAAATTGACGATTACTTTGGACTCTCCCGCAGACATTTCCCGCATCACTCCCTAAGCCTGGGCCTGCGTGCCCGAGTCTCGAACAGTTCCCTTCCTGGAACATGGGGCTTCGGGTTATGGAACGACCCGTTCGGAATGTCGCTTGGGTTCGGCGGGAGACGCTGGCAACTCCCCGACCTGCCGAATGCGGCGTGGTTCTTCGGCGCATCAAGGGAGAATCACCTGTCTTTCAGCGACAAACCCGCACAAGGATTTCTCACCCAGAGTTTCCGCTCGCCGAAATTTCATCCATTGCTGATTCCAACAGGACTGGTCTTTCCCTTTTCACGCAAAGCGACTCGAAAATTAATAAGCAAGGTCATCGCAGAAGATTCGTCCGCTCTCAGCGTGGAACCAACTCAATGGCATAGCTACAGGCTTGAGTGGAGTCCGAAGCGGGTGGTTTGGTATGTGGATGATGTTCAGGTGTTTGAGTCGCCTGTGAGTCCAAATCCGCCGCTGGGATTAGTCATCTGGATCGACAATCAATTCGCGGCGTTTCCCCCAAATGGAAAAATCGGGTTCGGGGTTTTGGAAAACCCCGAACCCGCATGGTTGGAAATCGCAGATCTGAAAATGACATGACGCGCAATTAATTACGCGCTGCCCTCGTTTCGGGGGGCTGATTCACATCTCCATTTTTTTGGCTTCATTCCAAAAGGTGTCCATTTCTTCAAGATCCATATCGGATAAATTGCGTCCCTGCTCTTTTGCGCGTTTTTCCACGTGCGCAAAGCGTCGTTTGAATTTCAAGTTTGCCCCGCGCAGCGCGGATTCAGCGTCCACTTTGCGCCAGCGGGCGAGGTTGACCAGCACGAAGAATAGATCACCCAGTTCACCTGTCACCTGTTCCAGGTTTTGAGCCTGCTTGATCTCCTCGATCTCTTCGCGGACCTTGTCCAGCACGCCTTCGATCTCGGGCCAGTCAAAGCCGACACGGGCAGCGCGATCTTGATATTCCTGGGCCTGGGTTAACGCAGGCAAGGCAGCGGGGACTCCGTCCAACATGCCCTTATCGTCCTGCTTCCCTGCGACGCCGCTCAGGGCAAGCCCGCTTCTTTCCTTCTCTTTCAATTTTTCCCAATTTTGCAGAACGCCATCCACATCATCGAGCTTCACGTCCCCAAAGACATGTGGGTGGCGGCGGACGATCTTGTCATGGATATTCTTCACCACTTCTGTGAAGTTGAAATCCTTCGTCTCACTGGCGATCTGCGCATTCAGGAGAATTTGCAACAGCAGGTCGCCAAATTCCTCACTCATGCCGGTCTTGTCCTCCGCATCAATCGCGGACAAGGCTTCATAGGATTCTTCGAGCAGGTGCTTCCGCAGGGTCTGGTGGTTTTGTTCTTTGTCCCAGGGGCAGCCGTCCGGTGCGCGCAAGTGGGCAACGATCTCAGCAAAGGATTCAAGGGATGTCCCCTCCTCCAGCGAAGGGATGTAAAGGCAGGTGGAGGGGGGAAAGTCACCAACACCAAATTCACCCAATTTCTCTTCTTTCTTATTTCCTCCACTCACCACAATCACCCCATGCTCATCAGGATATACCGACAGTAAAACCTTCTTCACCTGCAATGCCAGTCCGTGAGAGTCAATTCCGATGATGAGGGTATCCACATCGGGCGGGGTGGGCGGGTAATGCCGGAGCGAAAACGTCTGCGCTTCGAGCAGGGTCAGCTTCGAGGGCGGGGTGAGGCGGAGCGTCTCGAAGACGGAAGTGATGAGAGAGAGATCCATGGTTACCTCTGTTGTTAAATGCGTAATCCGTAATTCGTAACTCGTAAATAAATTACGGATTACGCATTACGGATTATCCAAACAATGCAAATTAAAAGACTAACGCTTGGTGTAGGTCGGAGCCTTACGGGCTTTCTTAAGACCTGGTTTCTTGCGTTCCTTCACGCGGGCGTCGCGGGTGAGCAAGCCGTTTTTGCGCAAGGGGGATGTCCAGTCAGCATTGATGATCTGGAGCGCGCGGGCAACGCCGAGGCGCACAGCTTCGGTCTGACCGGTGACACCACCGCCGCTAACCAGCACGGAAACATCGTACTTGCCAGATTCCTGGTCCACTGCGCCGAACGGGCGGAGAATGTCTTCCAGGTCGCCGGTGCGGGTGAAAAATGCCTTCGCATCCTTCTCATTAACGATGAATTTACCGCTGCCAGTTGTGAGGCGTACACGCGCGGTGCTTGCCTTGCGGCGTCCAATGCCTTCGTAATATTGAGCCATATTCACTTACCTCTTTATTCCAAAACTTTCGGGGTTTGCACTTGGTGCGGATGATCCGGGCCTGCATAGATCTTCAGGCGCTTCAACACGGCGCGTCCCATGCGGTTATGCGGCAGCATGCCCCATACAGCGGAGCGCAGGGCGCGGTCCGGGTAGGTGGCAAGCAAATCGCGCAGGGAGGTGGTCTTCAAACCACCGGGGTAGCCTGAATGCCTGTAATACATCTTGGTTTCAAGTTTCGAGTAGGTCTTCGTGCCGGTCACGCTGACACGCTCGGCATTCACCACCACCACAAAATCACCCATCTCCACGCCGGGCGTGAAGGTAGGCTTGTGCTTTCCAAGCAAGACATGCGCAATGTGCGCCGCAAGGCGGCCCAGCGTCTGCCCTTCTGCATTTACAACAACCCAGTCGCGCTGAATTTCAGCGGCTTTCGGATAGTACGTCTTTTGCTGCACTTTCGTCTCTCCGTTTCTTTAATATCATTTCAACGTGATCCATAATTTACTGCCACCAGGGTCAACCCATGCGCGGGAGCCAGCCCTGAGGGAAGCCTGCCCCGCCCAAATAAGGCGGTTTGGACTTCCTCCGCTGACCCACTCCCCTGCGCGAGGGACACCTGCACGAACACCAGTCTTCTGACCATGCGATATAAAAACGCATCCGCCTGAACCTCAAACTGCCACTCACCATTCTGCTTTTTTCTCCACTCGGAAATTGTCACCGTGCGCACCGTTGTCCCTTTTGGGGTGGTCGGTGAGCCGAAGGCGGCAAAATCATGTGTGCCGAGGAAGAGTCCAGCATTCTGTATGAGCGCGTCTCCGTTCAGCGGGGTCCCTACACGCCACGCGAACTTCTCGCGTAACGGGTCGCGGATAGGTTCACAAAACAACCTGTAGCGGTAGGTTCGTGAGACGGCGTCAAAGCGGGGATGAAACTCCGCAGAGGCTGGCAGCAGGCGCTTCACAGAAAGGTCACGCGGAAGTTTCGCATTGAGCGCACCCAGCAATTTTGCCGGGGAGTGTGCCCATTCGTCGAAATCAAACGCAGCGACCTGTCCGCTGGCGTGAACTCCTGTATCCGTCCGCCCGGCCATCAAGACCGACCTTCCAGACCAGCCGATGCTGCGAAGGGAATTTTCCAACTCGCCCTGCACCGTTCGGGAGTTCGCCTGCCGCTGGCTTCCGGTAAACCCGGCGCCGTCGTAGGCAAGGATCACTTGGTAACGTGCCATATAGCGATTAGCTTTTAGCGGTTAGCTTTTGGCTGAGCGCCGGATGTTTCTTCTTTATTCTTCAACCAGTTCAAGCACCACCATTTCGGCAGAATCGCCGTGTCGTGGTCCAAGTTTCGTCACACGAGTATAACCGCCGTTGCGGCTGGCAAAGCGCGGGGCAATCTCGTCAAACAGGCGTTTGATGATCTGGTTGTCGCCCAGTTTGGATACAGCAAGGCGGCGGGCATGGACCTTCTGATCGGTGGTACCTTCCGCGCTGTTCTTGGCCAGCGTGATCAAGCGTTCCGCATCGCCGCGAATGGCGGCAGCTTTAGCTTTGGTGGTCTTGATCCGCTCATGTGTGAAAAATTGTTTAATCAGGTTGCGCCGCAGAGCAATACGTGCGCTCTTTGTGCGTCCCAATCGATAACCTGCAATTGAATGTCGCATCTCTTAGCTCTCCGAGGGTGATTCGTCTTTCATAAAGCCCTTCTCACGCATCTTGTCGCGAAGCTCATCGAGGCTCTTCTCGCCAAAATTACGGATGGACATGACCGCGGTCTCGCCCTTTTCCAACAGGTCAAGGACATCGCCAACAGTGGTAATGCCGGTGCGCTTCAAAGAGTTGAAGACACGCACAGACAAATCCAGGGCTTCCACTGGCGTCTCTGCCAGTTCACTGCTCAAACGGCTGCCGGTTGTTTCGCGTTCCACAGCCACTGTAAGCATTTCTTCATTGACACCCGCGATGTAGCGCAAGTGGTCGATCAAAATGCGTGCGGCGGAACTGAGGGCGCGTTCGGGGGAAACGGTTCCGTCTGTCCATATCTCAAGGATCAGCTTGTCATAGTTGGTGCTCTGACCCACACGGGCAGAGGCAACCTCCCAGTTAACACGCTTGACCGGGCTGAAGATCGCATCGACCGGTAATTCACCGATGGGCATGTGACCGGAGCGCTCATTGGAGGGCGAATAGCCGCGTCCGCGCTCGACGACGAACTCGATGTCAAGTTTGGTCTTGGAGTTGTCCACGGTGAAGAGGTAGGTGTCAGGGTTGACAATTTCAACCTCGGCAGGGGCAATAATATCCGCTGCGGTAATTGTTCCCTCGCCGCGCACTTCCAACTGCATGCGGGCGCTATCGACGCCATCCATCTTGACGCGGATCTGTTTGACTTGCAACATCACCTGAATAACGTCTTCGCGCACGCCGATGATGTCGCTGAATTCATGCAAAACATCTGAAAAACGCACAGATGTAATAGCTGCTCCCTCCAGCGAGGAGAGCAGGGTGCGCCGCAGGGCGTTGCCCAACGTCACGCCGTAACCGCCCTCAAGCGGGCTGATTATGAATTTGCCGTAGTTTCGAGCTTCTGCTTCGCGCTCGATCTTTGGCATGACCATGTTCGTGATAATACCCGTCACGGTTCACCTGTCCCTTTTGAAAATGCCCGGGGTCGGCTGCCCAGCTTTCAGGTCCGACCCGAGGCGAAATTGGAGGATTAGCGTCTGGAGTAGTATTCGACGATCAATTGTTCGTCGAGACTTCCGTCAATTTCAGCGCGTTCGGGCATGCGGGCCACCGAGCCACTCATGGATTTGAGTTCACGGTTGAGCCAGCTTGGGGAGGTGCGCTTTTCAGCAAAGGCGGAAAGGTCCTTGAAGTAGGACAATTTGCCCGAGCCTTCGCGCACGGCAATGGTGTCGCCTTCACCGAGGAGCATGGAAGGAACATCGGTGCGGCGGCCGTTTACGGTGAAGTGTCCATGGGTCACCAACAGGCGCGCCTGGGCGCGGCTGGAGGCAAATCCGAGGCGGAAGACCACGTTATCGAGGCGGGATTCGAGGATTTGAAGGATGTTCAAACCCGTCAGACCGCGGCGGGTAATCGCTGTGTCGTAGTAGCGGCGGAACTGGCGTTCCAGCACACCATAGATGCGGCGGGCTTTCTGCTTGGCACGCAATTGGCGGGCAAAGTCGGAGACGCGCCCCGTACCCATACCCTTGCCGCGCCCTGCGGTGCGGCCATGCTGACCAGGCGCGAAGCTGCGCTTTTCAAAGGAGCACTTGGGGGTAAAGCAACGCTCACCTTTGAGATAAAGTTTTTCGCCTTCGCGCCGGCAAAGTTTACAAACCGGACTTAATGATTTAGCCATATATCAACAACCTCACTTACACGCGTCGCTTCTTGGGTGGACGGCAGCCGTTGTGCGGCACCGGGGTAATATCGGAAATGGAACGCACCTTCAAACCCATTGCCTGTACTGCGCGGATGGCATTTTCGCGGCCGGGACCAGGTCCCTTGACGAAAAGCTCAACTTCCTGCAAGCCAAGTTGTTGGGCGGCTTTGATCGCCTGTTCAGCGGCAAGGCGCGCGGCAAAAGGTGTGCTTTTGCGGGAGCCCTTGAATCCGGCGGAACCAGCGGAACCCCAGGCAACAGTATTGCCTTCGGTGTCGGTTACGGTCACAATTGTATTATTGAAGGAAGCAAAGATATGCACCTGTCCGTGCGACAGGGAACGCTTCCCTTTTTTCGCGCCAGCGGCGCGGCGGGTAGAACGAACACTCTGAGCCATGTTTCTTTATATACCTCTCGGACAGGATTACTTCTTCGCGCCACGGCGTCGACCGCGACCAGCAACTGTCTTTTTGATACCCTTGCGGGTACGCGAATTCGTCTTGGTGCGCTGACCTCTCACCGGCAGATTGCGGCGATGGCGCAGACCACGATAGGAGCCGATTTCGATCAGACGCTTGATGTTCATTTGAACTTCGCGGCGCAGATCGCCTTCGACTTTGTAATGCTTGGAAATGTATTCGCGGATGGCGGCAACTTCCGCTTCCGTCAAATCCTTGATACGTGTGTCTGGATTGACCTTGGTCTCTGCCAAAATCGCGCGCGCGCGAGTGGAACCAATGCCAAAGAGGTAGGTCAGGCCTACTTCTGTCCGCTTATTGCGCGGAAGATCAACACCTTCAATTCTCGCCATAGGTCACTTACCCTTGTCTCTGTTTGTGTTTTGGATTTTCGCAAATAATAAAGATCACTCCCTTGCGCCGAACAATACGGCACTTGGCACAGCGTTTGCGAATGGAGGGCGAAACTTTCATGAAATACTCCTTACTGGGGGCTGCTATCAGGGCAGCCAAAGGTCTAATTATACTGTTCGTTTTTCAATTCGTCCATACTATTTCGGTCGTTCTGCATTCTCTAGAGGACAGTCAGGAGGAGGGGGTCTCCTTCGGTGACGGCAACGGTGTGTTCAAAATGCGCCGTCAAAGTTCCATCTGCAGATACAACCGTCCATTGGTCAGGCAGGACGCGGGTTTCATGCGTCCCAATGAGCACCATTGGCTCCAGCGCGATGGTCATCCCGGCCCGGAGGAGCATCCCGCTGCCCGCTGTGCCGATATTTGGCACCTGCGGGCCTTCGTGCATGCTTCTTCCGACGCCGTGTCCCGTATATTCACGGGTGACATGGAGCCCTCGGCTTTCAACATAATTCTGTATCGCCGCGGAGACGTCGCCTGTGCGCCTGCCTTTTCGCATTTGCGCAATGCCAGCATAAAGCGCCTCTTCCGTGACCTTGAGCAGGTTTGCCGCTTCGAAGGAGATATCCCCCACCCCGGCAGAAAATGCCGAGTCGGCGACAAATCCTTTAAAGACGGTGCCACAATCTATCGAGACAATGTCCCCATTCTTCAGCTTGCGCTTCGGGCGGGGAATTCCATGCACCATCTCGTCGTTAATGCTGACGGTAATGGATGCAGGGAACGGCGGATGCCCATATCCCTTGAACGGCGATACACATCCGTGTGACTTCAGCACTTCCTCAGCAGCCGCGTTGAGGTCTGCTGTTGTCACACCTGGTTGTAAAAGTTCCTTCACCTTTGCCAGAACTGCGGCATTGATGCGCCCTGCTTCACGCATAATCTTGAGTTCAGCAGGATTTTTTATATTGATCTGGCGTTCGAACATTTAATAAAACCTATCTTAAACAGAGCCAGCGTTCATGCTCTGAAACTTCACTAGTTTCTGCTTTTCAAAGCGGCGACCAGTTTGTTTGTCACCTGTTCAACAGCCTGCGTTCCGTCAATTTCGACCAGTTTGCCCGCACGCCGGTAATACTCCACCAGCGGCATGGTCTGTTCGAGGTAAACACGGATCCGCTTTGTGACCGTCTCAACCTTGTCATCGTCACGTTGATACAACTCGGAACCGTCCACATCGCAAACGCCAGCCTGTTTGGGAGGGCTGAAAGTCTGATGATAAATGTGCCCGTGCTCGCGGCAGGTCCAACGTCCGCTGGTACGCTCCACGAGGACAGCTTCAGCGGCAGTAATATAAGGGACTGCATTTACCTCACTGCCAAATTCAGCAAGCATCTTCTCGAGCGCGTCCGCCTGTGCCGGGGTGCGGGGAAAACCGTCTAAAATCGCGCCAAATTCACAGTCCGGGCGGGAGATGCGGTCTCGAATCATACTGATGGTCACATCGTCTGGAACAAGTTCGCCTTTATCCATGAAGGATTTGGCGAGCTTGCCGAGTTCCGTCTGGTTCTTAAGGTTCTCGCGGAAGAGATCGCCCGATGAGACGTGCGCCAACTTGGTGGTCTCTGCCATAATTTTTGCCTGGGTTCCTTTACCAACTCCTGGGGGACCAAGCAGGACGATGAAGGTGGCCATGTTGACTCCTAGCGGACGAGCAGTGAGTCTTGATAGCCGTGTAACTTGAGTTCGGCATCAATGTTCTGGAAAGTATCGCGTACCACGCCGACTACGATGAGCAAGCCCGAAGAGGTAACAAGGAAGATACCCGTCTGTGAACCTGCAGCAGCAAGTCCGAATGAGTTGAGCAACAATCCAATCAGAAAGGGCATGATGGCCACAATGCCAAGGAATACCGCCCCAACAAGGGTGATGCGACGTTGGACCGTACTCAGATATTTCTGGGTGGGTGCGCCGGTATGTACGCCAGGGACAGTAGCGCCCATCTTCTTCAGGTTTTCACCATAGTTCTGCTGGTCGAACAGTACCGAGGTATAGAAGAAGGTGAAAATAACGACCATCAGAAAGTAGATTGTCCAGTAACCCCAGTTGCTGGTGCCGGTAGCGCCAAAGAAGTTCTGTACGCCAAAGAAGAAATCACGCACACCCAGGTTTTCACTTTGCGTGAAATAACTGGAGACAATGGTGGGGAATTGCAGGATCGCGCCAGCAAAGATCAGGGGGATCATGCCTGCGAGATTAACCATCAAGGGCAGGGTGCCTTTGACGGGCATGGACATGCGATTGCCCATACGGCGTCCAGGGTACATGACCGGCACGTTACGCCGTCCCTGCTGGACAAAGACGATCGCAAACACCGTCAAGACAATGATCACAATGGTAAATACAAGCATGAACCAGCGGGTGGCTTCATCGGAAAGCAGCGCTACAAGATTTCCAGGCAACTGCGAGACGATGCCCGCGAAAATAACAAGGGAAAGACCTTGTCCACGGATGCCGTATTCGGAAATCAACTCACCCAGCCAGATCGCAAACATCGTACCCGCCGTCATGGCAATTAGAACTGTCCATGAGGCAAGGGCGCTTTCCGCATCGAACAAACCGAAGGGCAGAATGGGCTGACCAAGCGCCTGAATGGAAAGAGAGTTGAAGATATTGATCTGACCAATGGCAGAAAGAGCCGCCATCGGAACGGCAAGATAATACGTCCACTTTTCCTGCCAGCGCCGTCCCTCACGGGGATCTTCCTGCATTCTGCGCTGGAGGGAAGGAATGATCGGAATCATCAATTGCAGGATGATCTGGGCGGTAATGTAGGGATACACGCCCATGGACAACAGGGAGAAATTGGAGACCGTACCACCGGAGAGCAGGTCGAGGAATCCGAGAAAGTTGCCCTGCCCGGCGGTTGAGTTACGAAATAAGGAAAGAATCTCATGATCCACACCGGGGGCAGGTACGTTCGCCGCAAGCCTGTAAATCGCCAAGATAATGAAGGTGATGATCAGTTTACGGCGAATATCTTCCGATTTCCAAAGGTAACGCCAGCCTGAAAAAGTGGTCTTCATGCAATGTATCCTTTAATAAGGTTAGGCGATCAATTCCACAGAACCGCCAGCCTTTTCGATCTTGGCTTTGGCGCCTGCGCTGATGCGATGGACACGGACCTTGAGGGCGACGGTCAATTCACCACGTCCCAGAACAACAACAGGGTTTCGTAAATCGCGAAGGAGATGCGCTTCGTCAAGGGACTCGGGGGTCACTTCCGCATTGGCTTTGAACACCTGCGAGAGTTGGTCCAGATTCACCTCATTGTAGATGACCTGATTGGGCGGGGTAAATCCTTCACCGCGCATAAACGGCAGGCGGCGATAGAAGGGCAGGTTACCACCCTGGCGATAAAGGTGACCACCTTCGCCGGAGCGTGCGCCCGCGCCTTTGGTACCACGACCGGCAGTCTTGCCCTGCCCCGCCGAAATGCCGCGGCCTACGCGTTTCTTATTCTTCTTGGACCCAGGATTGGGTACGAGATCGTGTAGTTTCATATTTAAACACCTACTCTTCGATCTTGAGCAAGTGGATCACCTTGGTTAACATGCCTCGCAAGGCGGGGGTGTCTTTATGCTCAACGGTCTGATGTAAACGGCGCAAACCAAGCGCCTTCACAGTGGCTTTTTGATCCTTGGTGTATCCAATGGCGCTGCGCACCAGGGTCACACGCAGGGTTTTTCCGGTAATTTCCTTCTTAGGCATGTTGCTTCCTCCGCTCCCAGAATGGAGCCAGTTCATCCGCGCGTTTGCCGCGGCGAGCCGCTTCAACCGACGGGGAACGTAGTCCATCCAGAGCCTTGAAAGTAGCCGTGACGACGTTCAGGACATTCGCGCTTCCCATCGACTTGGTGAGGATATCACGTACCCCAGCCACTTCCAACACTGCGCGGACGCCGCCAGCGGCGATAACGCCCGTACCGGCCGAAGCAGGTTTGAGGAACACACGCGCCCCAGCCACTTTGCCGAGAATTTCATGAGGGATGGTTGTACCTACCATGTTGACTACGCGCAGGTCTTTACGGGCGCGCTCAGACGCCTTGCGCATCGCATCGGGAACAGCGTTGGCCTTGCCGACGCCCATGCCAATGGTGCCTTTTTTGTCGCCAACCACAACCGTCACGCGGAACTGAAAGCGACGGCCGCCTTTGACTACTTTGGCAACGCGGGCAATTTCAATCACGCGCTCTTCAAAGGCGTCCTGCGTCTCATATTGTTGCTTATCAAATTGATTTTCTGCCATATCTTTCTCCACGTAGCAGCGGACCAAGTCCGCTGCGATTCATTAGAACTGCAGTCCGCCTTCGCGCGCGCCGTCTGCGAGTGCCTTGACACGTCCAACATAGCGGAACCCGCCGCGGTCGAACACAACGGAGGAAATTCCCCTGGATTTGGCGCGCTCGGCAATGGCTTTCCCAATCACCTTCGCCTGTTCGGTCTTCTTCATACCCTTCACCTGTTCGCGAAGTTCCTTATCCACCGTGGAGGCGGAAATCAGGGTAGCACCCTGTACATCGTCGATGATCTGGGCATAGATACCCGTCAGGCTCTTGAACACATTGAGACGGGGGCGGCTGGTTGTGCCAGATAGAGTCTTGCGAACGCGCACATGGCGGCGCTCACGAGCAAGAGAACGACTTTTCTTAGCCATGGGTTACTTGGCTCCTTTCCCGGCCTTGCCAGCTTTACGGCGAACGCGTTCACCGAGATAGCGCAAGCCTTTGCCATGATACGGCTCCGGCGGACGCACCTTGCGGATATTCGCGGCAATCTGGCCGACCAATTCCTTATCGAAGCCCAGCACTTTAATTTGGCGGGTCTTCGCGTCTGTTTCAAATGACACACCCGAGGGGGGATCGATCTTTATCGGATGTGAATAACCAACGAACAGGGAGAGCTTGGTTCCTTCCATTTCGGCGCGGTAACCCACACCTTCCACTTCGAGAATAACTTCAAAACCCTTGCTAACGCCATGGATCATATTGGCAAGCACGGCACGGGTGGTACCATGCAATGCCCGTTCCTCGGCGTTTTCTGACTTGCGGCTGATGTTCAGCTGATCATTCTCCATCTCGATACCAATCAAACCGGAGAACTGACGCTGTAACTCACCTTTCGGACCCTTCACGCGGACTTTGGAACCATTCAGTTCCACCTGCACGCCACTGGGGATATCAATGGGCAAACGACCAATGCGAGACACGATAAACCTCCTACCACACCTTACAGATGATCTCGCCGCCCACGCCCAACTGTCGGGCACGCGCGCCGGTCATAACACCCTTGGGAGTCGAAAGGATGGCAACGCCAATACCCGACAAAACCCATGGGATGTCTGTCTTCTTGGTGTAGATGCGGCGGCCTGGCTTGCTTACGCGCTCCAGACCGGAAAGCACTGCGCGACGCTCACGGCGGTCGCCGACGTACTTGATCTTCAGGCGCAGGACTTTCTGTCCTTCATGCTCGCCATCCACCATTTCATAGCTTTCAAGAAAGCCCTCATCCTTAAGGATTCTGGCGATCTCCAGCTTAATTTTTGAGTTGGGCATTGCAACCTGGGCATGGCTTGCCATGACAGCGTTGCGAATGCGGGTCAACATATCAGCAATCGGATCAGTAAATGACATGATCTACCTCCACCCGGCTACCAGGACGACTTTACGACGCCGGGGATTTTGCCCGTCAACGCCAGTTCACGAAAGCATATACGGCACAGACCGAAGCGGCGGATAAAACCACGCGGTCGTCCACAACGCTGACAACGATTACGCACCTGCACAGCATGTCGGCGGCGCAACTCACGATATTGCATACATTTCTTTGCCATAGGTTAAGCATCCTTCTTGCTACTGAACGGCATTCCGAGCAATTTTAATAATGCGCGCGCTTCGTCATCATTTTTTGCAGACGTCACAATGGTAATTTCCATGCCGCGCAATTTATCAATTTTGTCATACTCGATTTCAGGGAAAACCAATTGATCCTTGAGACCGAGCGTATAGTTCCCGCGCCCATCGAACGCATTCGACGAAATACCGCGGAAGTCACGCACACGAGGAAGGGCAATGTTCACCAGGCGGTCAAAGAAAGCCCACATACGCGGACCGCGCAATGTCACCTTGGTGCCGATCAGGCGTCCTTCGCGCAATTTGAAGTTTGCAATGCTCTTGCGAGCCTTGGTCTGCACTGGCTTCTGAGCTGCAATCTGCATCAGATCGGCCGTGGCCGCATCGAGCGCCTTGGGGTTATCCAACGCCTCACCGAGACCAATATTCACGACGATCTTCTCCAAGCGCGGAACCTGCATCACGTTCTTGAAACCGAACGACTTGAACAAGGCCGGAGCCACTTCGTTATTAAAAAGTTCCTGCATTCTATTCATATTCATTTGCTCCACGGTTAGTCAATCGTGGCCTCACAGTTCTTGCAGACACGATGCGCGCCATCATCATCCCGTTGTACACCGACACGGGTGGCCTCATTGCATTTTGGACAGACAAGCATCACGTTCGAAATATCCACCGGGCCCTCGAACTGGATACGCCCAGGGTTCACATTGCGTCCGGCCTTGGTCTGTACCTGCTTTTGATGCTTGACGCGAATATTGACGCCTTGCACGACCACGCGACGTTCATCAAGGTTGACATTGATGACCTCGCCCCGCTTCCCTTTGTCCTCGAGGCGTCCGCTAATCACTTCGACTGTATCGCCTTTTCGAATCTTAACTATCATTCTTTGCTCCTACAGCACTTCCGGGGCGAGCGATACGATCTTCATATAGCCCATGTCACGCAATTCACGCGCCACCGGCCCGAAGATGCGGGTGCCCCTCGGATTTTCGCCGTCCGCATCGAGGATGACAGCCGCATTATCATCAAAGCGGATATACGACCCATCTTCGCGGCGCCATTCCTTTGTGCAACGCACAATGACGGCTTTCACAACTTCACTTTTCTTGACAGACCCCTGCGGCGCAGCAGACTTGACCGTGGCAACCACCACATCCCCGATCGCACCATACTTACGCTTGGAGCCGCCCAGCACATGAATAACAAGCAATTCACGCGCGCCGGTGTTATCGGCAACCTTCAAACGAGATTCATGCTGGATCATGAGATTATTCTCCTACACCCTGATCTGCAGTGCGGATCTCACGCTTGATAACAGACTCAACTGCCCACCGCTTATCACGGGACATGGGCTTGGTCTCAACAATCTGGACCTCGTCACCAATCTGACAGCCAATCTCATCATGCGCTTTCACGCGCTTGCTGGCGTACACCACCTTTTTGTAAAGGGGATGACTGAATTTTCGGGTGATCTCCACCACAACCGTTTTGGTCATTTTATTGCTGGTGACCACACCAATGATTCGACGACGATTGTTCATTTAACACCTTCCACAGCGGCGCGTTCAGTTTCACGCAGGATCGTTTCCATGCGGCCAATATCGCGGCGCAAAATCGTCAGGCGGCTGGAGTCAGTCAACTGACCAGTCACCTGCTGAAAACGAAGTTTCATCAACTCGTCACGCACATCCGCGAGTTTGGTGCGAATTTCTTCCGCTGCCAATTTACGAATTTCCTGTACTTTCATGGCTTTCATTACTATTCTCCTCCCGCAAGGCGAGCCACAACTTTGGTCTTGATGGAGAATTTATACTGGGCGCTTTTCAAAGCAGCAATCGCAATTTCCGAGGATAAACCACCGACTTCGAACATAATACGGCCGGGCTTGACCACTGCCACATAGTACTCCACATTACCTTTACCGGACCCCATGCGGGTCTCCGGGGGCTTGTGGGTAAACGGCTTGGCGGGGAAAATGCGGATCCAGACCTTTCCACGACGTTTCATTTCACGAACAATTGCGCGGCGGGCCGCCTCAATCTGACGGGCGGTAATCCAGCCCGGTTCCAACGCCTGCAGACCAAATTCGCCAAAGGAGACTTCCGCACCACGGAGAGCCTTCCCTCTCATACGACCACGCATCTGTTTGCGCCACTTTACACGTTTCGGCATCAACATATCAAATACCTCATCTCACAGCGACGTCGCGATTACTCGCTGACGTACACGCCTTCCGTCGCTTCTGCTTTTTCTTCAACTTCCGGTTTGACTTCACCCTTATATATCCAAACCTTTACACCGATCTGACCATAGGTGGTCAGCGCCTCGGCGGTGGCGAAATCCAGGTTTGCTCGCAGGGTTTGAAGAGGCACGCGGCCTTCGCGCAACCACACATCGCGGGACATTTCAGCGCCGCCCAAACGACCACCGACCAGGATCTTGATGCCTTCCGCGCCCTGCTTCATGGCTTGCTGAATGGCGCGTTTCATGGCGCGGCGGTACGCAATGCGGCGTTCCAACTGATCCGCGATGTTTTGCGCGACCAGCGTGGCGTCGGTATCGGGGGATGAAATTTCCTTGATATCGAGTTCGATTTTCTTTCCGACCAGAACTTCAAGCGCCTGGCGGATCTTCTTCACGCCTTCGCCTTTGCGTCCGATCAGGATGCCAGGCTTGGCGGTGTGGATGGAAATTCGGATCTTGCCGGGCGTGCGCTCCACATCGATACGGGAAATGCCAGCCTTACGATCCTTGATGGAGTCAGGCAGTTGCTTGCGAAGGCTAAGGACCTTCTCATTGGCAGCAGCGCCGCCTTTGGAAAGCTTTCCACCCAACAAGTTGCGAATTGCAAAATCCTGATGCAACTGCTGGCGATAGGTGTTGCCTTCGGCGAACCAGCGTCCGCCCCAAGGCTGGTTAATACCCAGACGAAAACCAACGGGATGTACTTTACGACCCATAAAATTCTCCTTATGCTCCGCGTTCGCGCAAAATAACAGTGACGTGTGAACTGCGGCGCAATATCGGCTTGAAACGGCCACGGGCTCCAAAACGACGCCACTTGCGGGTCGGGGCTTCATCTGCCGTAATCTTGACAACATACAGGTCGTCACGGCTGACGCCAAAGTTTTCCTCGGCATTCGCAACTGCGGAAGCGACCAATTTCTCAACGGGACTGGCAGCACGCTTTTTCACAAAGCGGAGGATTTCCAACGCTTCGTTGGCGTTTTTGCCGCGCACTAGATCAATCACGGCACGCACCTTCTGCGCGGATTGAGGGAGAAAACGAAGTTTTGCTTGAATATTCTGCATCTCTCAATCTCCTACGCGGCCTTCTCGCTGGCTTGATGCCCGCGGAATGTTCGTGTCGGGGCGAATTCGCCCAAACGGTGTCCGACCATGTTTTCGGTAATGTAGATCGGCACGTGGCGGCGTCCGTCATGAACCGCAATGGTATGTCCGACCATCTGCGGGAAGATCACAGAGGCGCGGCTCCAGGTGCGGATGACTTTCTTTTCTTTTTTCTGATTCATGGCTTCGATTCGCTTGAGCAGTTTCGGCTCAATGAACGGGCCCTTTTTCAATGATCGTGACATGTTTCTACCTCATCTACTAGCGGTTCGTCTTACTGCGACGACGCACAATGTACTGATCGGTTTTCTTGTTATGGCGGGTCTTCTTGCCAAGGGTGGGCTTACCCCACGGACTCTTGGGACCAGGAAGACCAATGGGCTGGACACCTTCACCACCACCGTGAGGATGGTCGCGGGGACTCATCGCAGTACCACGAACAGTCGGGCGGATACCAAGGTGGCGCTTGCGTCCTGCCTTGCCGAGTTTGATATTACCGTGGTCAAGGTTGCCTACCTGACCAATCGTGGCATAACAAACCTGGTGGATGAGGCGAACCTCACCGGAAGGCATACGGATCTGAGCAAAGTCGCCTTCTTTCGCGAGCAATTGCGCCGAGCCGCCAGCGGAACGAACGAGTTGGGCACCCTTGCCAGCCTTCATCTCGATATTGTGGATCATGGTGCCGACTGGAATATTGCTGATCGGAAGGGCGTTCCCGGTGCGGATTTCGGAGTTGGGACCGGACACAACCATGTCACCAACCTTCAAGTCCAGGGGGGAAACGATATATCGCTTTTCACCATCCACATAAAAGAGAAGGGCAAGGCGCGCAGTGCGGTTGGGATCGTATTCGATCGCGGCCACTCTTGCAGGAATACCATGCTTCTCACGGCGGAAATCCACCAGACGGATATTGCGACGAGCGCCTCCACCTCGATGACGAACGGTCACGCGACCCTGAGCATTGCGCCCGCCCCGATTCTTTTTGGTCGCCAACAAGGAACGCTCGGGCGTGGACTTGGTGATTTCCTCAAAGGTGTAGCCAGTCATGCCGCGTGTGCCGGGCGTGATGGGTTTATATTTCTTGACTGCCATTACTGCACCCCTTCAAAGATCTCGAGGGGTTTGCTTCCCTCGGCTAGGGTAATGATCGCCTTCTTGAAGGCGGGCTTGCGCACCAACAAACGGCGGGCACGGGTACGTCGCCCGCGTTTGGCTGGCATATTCATAACATTCACGCGCGCCACGGTAACATCGAATAGGGTTTCCACCGCATCCTTTACCATGGTGCGGGTCGCATTATTTGCGACCACAAAAACATACTGACCCAGCTTGCCCGACTGATAACTGGATTTTTCAGTAACCAGGGGTCGGACAATAACGTTATACAAACCGGTCATGTCTCTCTCCTATCCAAGGTGCGCTACAAGCGCATCAATTGTCTTGAGAGGCAAGACAACTTTATCGAAATTAAGGATGTCACGCACGTTCAGATAACTCGCGAGAAGCACCTTGGTGCTCTCGATGTTATTGGCGGAACGCATTATGGTGTCGTAGGTCTGGTCTTTCACAGGCATCAAAACCAGGGCGGTGGATGTCCCAACCAGGTTACTCAACATTTCAACCATCATGCGGGTTTTTGCTTCGGCAAGATCGAGTCCTTCTACGACCACAATCGAAGCCTCCGCGGCTTTAACAGACAGGGCGGAACGAAGCGCAGCCTGGCGCATCTTCTTGGGCATGCGCTGTTCGTAACTGCGTGGATGCGGGGTGTGGATACGACCACCACCCACCCATTGTGCAGCGCGGGTGGAACCCTGACGAGCGCGTCCCGTTCCCTTTTGCTTCCACGGCTTACGACCACCGCCGGAAACCTCAGAACGGACTTTTGTTTCATGTGTACCGAGGCGGGCGTTCGCCATCTGGCGGACATATGCCTGATGCATCAAATCCACATTTACAGGGGCTTCGAAAACATTCGCGGGTAATTCAACTTCGCGAAGTTTCTTGCCTTTCAAATCAAGAACATCTACTTTCATGGTTAATCTGGCTCCCGTTTCCTGCGCGCCTACTGCTTGCGCGACTCCTTGATAATCACAAGACTACCCTTGCCACCGGGAACAGCGCCATTAATGGCGATGAGATTGCGTTCTGCATCCACCATCACAACCTTAATGTTCTGCGCAGTAACTCGATCCATCCCCATGTGACCAGCTCCGCGGGCGCCTTTATAAACACGACCCGGCGTAGTGCCCGCCCCACGGGAACCGGGGGCACGGTTGCGGTCTGATGTACCGTGCGTGGCATTCATGCCATGGAAGTGGTAACGTTTCACGGCGCCTGCAAAACCTTTACCTTTGCTGACACCAATCACATCTACCCGCTCACCCACGGCAAAAGCATCACTAACTGTGACCTTATCACCGATGTTTAAACCGTGTTCTTTGGCACGAAATTCGCGCAGGAAGCGCAAGGGGGAAATTTCATTGGTTTTTAAGTGTCCCAACTGACCATTGGTTAATTTCTTGGGATGCACTTCACCAAAGCCCAGTTGCACTGAGGAATATCCCTCTTTATCCGATGTGCGCACTTGGGTAACAAAACAAGGCCCAGCTTCGATGAGCGTTACCGGATAGGCAACACCTTTTTCATCGAAGATCTGGGTCATTCCGATCTTCTTTCCAATTAGCCCTTTCAACATACTCGGTTTTCTCCTTCAAAAGAAATTGACAAGACTGCCAGCCGGGGCGTCGGCCGCATCATCTTCGTGCAGCGCAGTCAGTGGGCTTGGGAGGCGGATAATTTTTTGGTATTCGCGTCCAAACCAGCTCTTACACTGTCTCGAACTTACACCGTAATTTGTACCCTTTCGGTTGCAGGGTACGGATTACGTATTTCGAACTAAATTTTGATCTCGATATCAACACCTGCAGGCAGGTTCAAACGCATCAACATATCAATTGTCTTGGAATCCGGATCCAACACGTCAATCAGGCGGTTGTGAGTGCGGATCTCAAAATGCTCATGAGAGTCTTTGTCAATGAACGTCGAGCGACGTATTGTATAGCGTTCTGTCTTACTTGGCAAGGGTACGGGACCCACAACATGTGCACCAGTCCGCTCAGCAGTTTCGACAATGCGCTTGGCTGATTGGTCAAGCACGCGATGATCATACGCCTTGAGGCGGATTCGTATTTTTTGCTTCGCCATTTTACTCCGCCTTACTCAATGATCTTGGTAACGACACCCGCACCGACGGTCAGACCGCCTTCACGGATGGCGAACTTGGAACCCTGTTCAAGCGCCACAGGCACAATCAATTCGACCGTCAGGTTGACGTTGTCACCCGGCATGACCATTTCCACACCTTCAGGAAGCGTGATGTCACCGGTCACATCCATCGTGCGGATGTAGAACTGCGGACGGTAGCCGGAGAAGAACGCCTTGTGGCGTCCGCCTTCTTCCTTCTTCAACACGTACACTTCCGCCAGGAATTTCTTGTGCGGCGTCACCGAACCGGGTTTCGCCAGCACCTGTCCACGCTCCACATCGTCGCGTTCGATGCCGCGCAGCAGGACGCCCGCGTTATCACCCGCCACTGCTTCGTCCAGTTCCTTGTGGAACATTTCGATGCCGGTGATCACGGAGGACTTCGTATCGCGCAGACCGATAATTTCGATCGGCTCGCCCTTCTTGGCAACGCCGCGATCCACACGTCCGGTCACAACCGTTCCACGTCCCTTGATCGAGAACACGTCTTCCACCGCCATCATGAACGGTTTGTCCGTTTCGCGCTTCGGTTCGGGGATGTACTCATCCACCACCCGCAGCAGTTCCTTGATCGGGGCATATTCAGGTGCGTTCGGGTCGGTCGAGGCGCTTTCCAATGCCAGTTTGGCGGAGCCGCGCACGATCGGGGTCGTGTCGCCGGGGAAGCCGTAGCTGGAGAGCAGTTCGCGCAGTTCGAGTTCGACCAGTTCGAGCAGTTCGGGGTCGTCCATCATATCGACCTTGTTCAGGAAGACCACGATGGAGGGCACTTCCACCTGACGGGCCAGCAAAACATGCTCGCGGGTCTGGGGCATCGGACCATCGGGAGCGGCCACCACGAGGATGGCGCCATCCACCTGGGCTGCACCGGTGATCATGTTCTTGATGTAGTCGCGGTGTCCCGGCATGTCCACATGCGCATAATGACGCTTTTCGGTCTGATATTCCACATGCGCGATGTTGATCGTGATGCCGCGCGCTTTTTCTTCCGGCGCATTGTCGATCTGGTCGTATGCCTTGAATTCCGCATTGCCGCCCAGCCCCGCCACCTTGGTGATCGCCGCTGTCAGCGTGGTCTTGCCGTGGTCGATGTGACCCATCGTCCCCACGTTCAGATGCGGCTT
>JAUXWL010000171.1 GCA_030680155.1 Anaerolineales bacterium | reverse complement strand
TCTTATGACTCGCTGGCTCGACCCTCACCCTGTAGAAATCCCCGCCTCTTTCCAAGGCTTGGGCTTGCCCCCGCTCATCGCGCAGACTCTCCTCCGTCGCGGGATCAGCCGTCCCGAAGAAGCCGAGGCGTTTTTACATCCAGAAAAGAATCCATCCTCACAGTTTCCCAACATCGAAAAAGTTGTCGAACCCATCCTGCTGGCAATCCGCAACGGAGATAAAATCTGCGTGTGGGGCGACTTCGACGTGGACGGGCAGACATCCACTGCCCTGCTGGTGCAAGTGTTGCAAGGGCTTGGCGCAAATGTTATTTATTATGTCCCCATTCGCGGAAAAGAAAGCCACGGCGTACACATCGAAAGTTTGAAACCGATCATCGAAAACGGCGCAAAACTTTTATTGACCTGCGACACCGGCATCACCGCGCACGATGCGGTTGACTACGCCAACTCACGCGGAGTGGATGTCATCATCACCGACCACCACGACCTCGGTGAAACCCTGCCGAATGCAAAAGCCATCATCAACCCCAAGTTATTGCCAGAAGAGCATCCGCTGAAAAATTTGGCGGGTGTGGGCGTGGCATATAAATTAGCGGAGGCATTACTGCGTAGCGCCGACTTTAGTCGGCTGGTTGTGCCGACTGAAGTCGGCGCTACGCTGCTCGATTTGGTTGCTCTTGGCTTGATCGCCGATGTTGCCCTGCTTAAAAACGAAACGCGTTCCCTTGCCAAACAAGGCATTGAACAATTGCGGAATACCAACCGCATCGGTCTGCGCGTGATGGCGGAACTTGCAGGCGCATCCTTCGACTCGCTCACCGAAGAAACCATCGGCTTCACTTTTGCGCCGCGCCTCAACGCGCTCGGTCGCCTCGGTGACGCCAACCCCGCCGTCGAATTACTCATCACTCAAGACTCCGCCCGCGCCCGCGTGCTCGCCGCCCAGATCGAAGGCTTGAACGCCCAGCGGCGCATGCTCACCAAACAAGTGACCGATGCCGCCGAAGCGCAACTCAAAGAAAACCCCGACCTGCTCAATAGCCCCGTCATCATTCTCTCGCATCCCAACTGGCCCGGCGGTGTGGTCGGCATCGTCGCCAACCGCCTTGTAGACCGCTATCACAAACCCGCCATCCTCTTCAACGAATCAGAAGACGGCATCCTGCGCGGCTCGGCGCGTTCCATCGAAGGCTTGCACATCACCGCAGCCATCACCACCCAAAAAAATATTTTGCTTGGCTTTGGCGGACATCCCATGGCGGCGGGTATGTCTTTGAAAAAAGAGGATTTGACAACTTTCCGCAGAGGACTCGGCAAAGCGATCGAGAAACAACTGGGCGAGGTTGTCTTCGAGGAACCCTCGCTTCAGATCGACGCCTGGCTTGCTCTCTCCGACCTGAACATTTCCCTCGCGGACAGTTTGGAACTGCTCGCCCCCTTCGGCGCGGGTAACCCGCAACTGACTCTCGCCACGCGCAACGTGACTCTCAAATCTGCTGTTGCGCTTGGCAAAACCAAAGAACACCTGCGCCTGAACGTGGAAGATGCAAACGGCGAAGTTGCCGGCTTCCTATGGTGGGGCGGCGCGGGTGAAGAACTGCCCCCCACCGACACGAAATTCGACATCGCCTACTCCCTGCGCGCCACCACCTTCCGCGGGCAGAAACAAGTGACCTTGCAGTTCAAGGAATTTCGAGTCACGGAAGAAAAAGCCGTTGAAGTCACAGAATCGAGACTGGAGATTAGAGATTTGAGGCTTCAATCCACTCTTTTGAATCTTCAACCTGCCACGCTAATCTGGGCGGAAGGACCAGATCGCTCCGTAGGCGTGAACCGTCTCGAATTGACTCAGTCCGATGAACTCACCATTTACACAACTCCCCCATCCCCTGCCGATCTCCGCAAGGCGCTGGAAATCGTCAAACCGAAAACGGTGTATGTCTTCGCCGTCCCGCCCACCGAAGAAAAACCCGATGAATTCCTCACTCATCTGGCAGGCTTGTGTAAATTCGTCCTCAACCAGCGGCGCGGAAAGACGACCATCTCCGAACTTGCCGCCGCCTCCGCCGCCCGCGAAAGCGCGATTCAAATTGGTTTGCAATGGCTCGCGGCGGGCGGTCAACTTTCAGTGAGCATCGAAGGCGATGACGTGCTATTATCGAAAGAGATGCAGGAAAAAAATCCCTACCTGCAAGCAGAACTCTTCATCGCCCTGCGCGGGGTGTTGAATGAAACGTCTGCCTATCGAAAATATTTCGCCACCATCAGCGACCTGACTCCCGCCTTCCAAAGTGCGCCGCACCAGACTTATTGAGACCAAGCCACCCGAAAGATTGCCCTGATTAATGAGATTCGCTCACCCGTTTGGTGCGGCGCACCCATGAGGGCAACATGAACACAGAAATCATCTCCTGGTTAATGGAAGGTGGGATAAAGAATAAACCCCTCTATGTTTCGTAATCAATGAAGTCATCCACCCCGAAGCGGTCTTCGTAACGATTCAATAAAACAGCGGTCTTGCCTAAAAATTCCTGGTCAAGCGCTTCGTGCGCCCTGCCTTTTGATTCAAGATACTCCTTGTGGGAGATCAACCGCTCGCGGAAACTGATGGCGGATGAAGCGGGCAGCAGCGCTTCGATCTCGCGGATCAAGGTCAGCGTTTCTTGAATGACAGATAACGCTTCGGGCAGGGTGATATTCTCATCGAGAAGTTGCTTAAGCGCTTTGCACTTATACGATTTGCAGTTGCGCGGGTAATCAGGGGAGGTGTAAACGGCGCAGACACCATTCCATACAGGGCAGGGCTGGGTGAATCCACGCTGGCGCGGGTCGTTGCGGATGACATTCAAGCCGAGCTTCTCTACGGGATCGAGTTCAGGGGCGTTGAGGCGCACCCATGAGAAGAGATGCCCGGAACAGCACAGCCCGCAGGATTTGCAGAGAGTGTTCGCGTCGGGTTGGGTCATGAAGGGCAGCGAAAAAAGCAGGCTTCTCGCACTCAATCCGCGCCAAAGGCGGGGAGTTCAAAGGTTTCGCCGCCTGCTGCGACAACGTAAAACGGCTTCCAGGCCACGCCGAAGAGGTTGACGTAAATATCGGTCTTCCTGGGGTTGATGGAGACTTCGTCAATGTCGTTGACCACATGCCCCCAACGGTCGCTGATCTCGCGTTCGAGGTCGTCGCGCTCGCGTTGGAGTTGGGAGATATCCTTCTTGAATTGCTGAATGGCTTCCTCCGATTCGCGCACTTCTTCCTTGGCGTTTTGCGCCATGCGGAATTTCGACACGGACGTGGAAAGACTTTTCTTGCGTCCGATACCCAACAACCCTGCCACCGCTTCGGCGCCGCTTAAGCCTGTTTCGATGTTGCGGTTGCGCAGGTCTTCCTGATCCTGCCGCAGTTCGCGCTCTTCGCGGATGAGTTTATCTTCCAGAGATTTGAGTTTGCGGTCGATGACGGCGGTCTTTTTGGCAATCTCAGCATCACGGGCGTCACGGGCGGCGTCGGCGCAGGCTTTCATGAACTCTGCCGGGCTGATATCGGGTCCGGCAAAGACCTTGAGGGCGGTGTTGGCGCGGGCTTTGACGGAGGAATTGCGGAAGAGCCAGTCGTTGAAATCTTTTTCAATCGCTTTCATTAATTTTGAGTCGTTGAGCGGCGACTCCATGCCGGCGAAGCGGGCTGAGGCGGCAGGGGCGGTTTCGATGCGGTCGAGCGCTGGCCCGGCGTAGGGGAACTCGTCCCAGCGGACAATGCCGCGGCGATCCAATGCTTCCACGAGAGTGGATTTGGCCACTTCGGTGTCCACGCCATGTTTGCGGTCAAGGATGCGGATCTGGGCGGAGGCAAGCAGGGTGGGCCGATAGAGGACGGTTTGCACTGTCGCGCCGTAGGCTTGCGGTCGGTTGGCAGCGGTGAAGGCTTCGGGCAGGCTGTAGTTTTGCGGCAGGAAATATTCGCGGATGCCGGCCGGGAGTGGGGGCTTGGTGAGACTGCCTTCGGCAGTAGACGATGGACGGTTGACCGTGGACGATGGTTTTGATGCAGGCTCGGACGCTGGGATGGGGATGGCTTGCAGCCGTTCGACCGAAGGCGGAGGCGTGGCGTCTGCCTGGGAAACAGGAGCAGCTTTGGGCGCGGGCTGAAGCGCTGTTTTTACTCCTGCAAGTTGATTGAGTTCAGGAATCTGGTTGCGAGTCATGGGTCCCGCCAGGAAGTTCATCACCCAGCGGGTTTGGAAGAGGATGGGGCGCTTGTTGTGGACGTTGTTCATGACGAAGACGCGCTTGCCGATGGAGGAGATGAGTTTGTCCATTTCGGCGCGGGAGAAGCCGCCCGCGAGGCTTTCGAGACCGTCGAGCAGGCGGTTCTTGTCGCGTTCGGTTTGCAGTTTGCCGATGAACCATGTGCCGGTGTTGGAGAGGGCTTTGTAGTCCATATCGACGGGGTTTTGGGTGGCGAGCAACAAGCCCAAACCAAAGGCGCGCGCCTGTTTCAACATGCGCAGCAGCGGTTGTTTGGAAGGCGGGTTGGCGGTGGGCGGAAGGTAGCCGAAGATTTCGTCCATATAAAGAAGGGCGCGCAAGACGGTGGAGCCTTTTTGGGTGCGCATCCAGGTTTCGACGGCGGAAAGTAATAATGTGACAAAGAACATGCGCTCGCCATCGGAGAGATGCGCAAGGTAGAAGATGCTGTGGCGCGGCTGACCGTTGGGCGTGAAAAGCAGGGATTGAATATCGAGCGCCTGACCTTCGCGCCATGATTGGAAGGCGGGCGAGGCAAGGATGTTGTTGAGAGTCATTGCCAATGCCATACGGTCTTTGGGCGGGAAGAAAATATCAATGTCGAATGCGCCCAGTTTTTTGAAATCCGGCTTCTGGGTTTGCTGGATTAATTGCTCCAAGTCAAAGCTTTGCCCCTTGCTCCAATGTTCTTCAAAGATGTTGGAGAGCAGGATGTGTTCGCGGGAGGAAATGGGATCGAGATTGTTCATGCCGACCAAGCCCAACAACGCGGTGACGGTGCTGGAGATACGTTCGCGCAACGCTTCGCGGTTGGTTTCCCAATCCAATTCGGGGGCGGCGAGAGAGGAAAGCACGCTGACAGGAATGCCTGCGTCGGAGCCTGGGGTGTAGATGGCAAAATCTACGGCGTTCTTGAGGTCGAGGATGCGGGCTTGATCCATGCCCCATTCGGCGATGCCATTGCGCCAGGCATTAGACGCATCTTCTGCGGCTTGTTCGACTGTCTTGTTGGCACGGCGGATGACTTCGGGGTCGATCCACGGTTGGAAGTCTTGCGGGAGTAGTTCGGGGAAGTGCAGGAGCAGGTTGGTCAGGTCGCCTTTGGGGTCGATGATGATGGCGGGAATGCCGTTGAGGGCGGCTTCTTCGAGCATGGAAATGCACAAGCCGGTTTTGCCAGAACCTGTCATACCTGTGACGACGGCGTGGGTGGTCAGGTCGGCGGAGTCGTACTCCAGCGCGTCGGCGGTGACTTTGGCGGTCTTGTCGTTGAACAGACGCCCAAGGTAGAAGTTTTCGTTAGCCATGTGGTCTCTCTCCTATTATGTAGAACGTGCGTGCTAGGCGATTAATTTAACCTATTTTCCTGTAAAAGGCAAATCAGTGGGCAAGAAAGCAGCAATTCCAAATCTGAATCTGAATCTAACAATCTCAACGCAA
>JAUXWL010000140.1 GCA_030680155.1 Anaerolineales bacterium | reverse complement strand
GGGGCGGAGACCCTAAAGGTTTCCCTCGCTGGCCAAATTATCTTGTCGAACAGCGTATTTTGCCAGCAAAGTACCCAATCTGACAGAAAAACCTTTAGGGTCTGGGAGTTCACCCCAAATTATTGAGATGATACAAAAATGTACGGTATAAAAATTTTGAAGTGAATGAGATCAATGACATGGAAAATGATCACAAAAAACTGATTCGGGATCGCGTTTTAGCTCACAGCGCCTTTGTGCGGGCCATATTCAGCGGCCAACAAAAGGGCTCAGAGGTCGACTGGATCAAGGTGGTGGTGCGTCCTGTAGAGATCAAAGGCGCGATCCATTTGCAGTTCTCCTATTTCGATGAAAAAAAAGATGTCTCAAAGAATTACAAAGCGGAAGAGGCAGGACCCAAAGTAAATGAGCTTCTGGCGCTTCCCTTTCGGAATATTTTTGTCGAGACGAATACCGGCAGTCTTCAGATCAACATATCGAAAAAGGGCAAAGTCTTGATCAACGAAGTTAAAGCCACTGCGGCGCCTGCAAGCGTAAACCTGGTCCATAATCGTCAAAAGAGCAGGATCCTATCATCCGAGAATGCCAGGCCTTTTTTAGAAGTCATCGGCATTATGACAAAGGATGGCAGGATCAAGGCGGATATGCAAAAAAAATATACGCAGATCAACGAGTTTCTGCGGTTGGTGAATGAAACCTATTCTTTTGATGACTTTCGCAGCAAGCCAGTTCATATCGTGGATTTTGGCTGTGGCAATGCCTATCTCACATTTGCGATCTACTATTTTCTTCACGCTATCCTACACCTGGACGCGCATGTGGTCGGCGTCGATATCAAAGCTGATCTCATTGAACGGCATCAGGAAAAAACAAAATTATTGGGGTGGGATCGGCTAACGTTTCAAGTCGGGCATATTTCAGATTTTCAACCGGAGTTCGTGCCCGATGTAGTGCTGGCATTGCACGCATGTGATACCGCAACCGACGATGCGCTTGCCCAGGGAATAAAATGGAACAGCACATTAATAATATGCGCGCCCTGCTGTCAGCATGAATTACAGGTGCAGTTATCACAGATCAATACACCAGCCGCAGTCGTGCCGATTTTCAATCATGGGATCCTGTTTGAGCGCATGGGGGATATTCTAACGGACACATTTCGAGCTGCGATTTTACGGATCATGGGGTATCGCACCGATGTCACCCAATTCGTTCCCATTGAACACACGGCGAAAAACCTGATGATCCGCTCTGTAAAAACATCAAATCCAGGGAACTCTCGCTGGGTCGAAGAATACAGGAATTTGAAAGCGTTTTGGCAGGTTACACCTTATCTTGAACGCTTGTTGATCGATCAGTATGCACAATTCCTATAGCATAGCTGGTTCCACTGCAAAAACCAATTAAACACGAAGGTCACTAACATTACAGCGCAAAGTCAGGCTCAAAGCCGCCGTACCCGCGTGCAAGCAAACCATGTCAGGCAATTTGCTCCCTGCGCCGTCCCCGGCGCAGGGTTTCCCTCGCAAAACGCCGCCGAGGACGGCGGCTTGAGCGACTGCCGCTGACAACCTTTGCGTACACACCCGTACCCATATCTGGGCATACATCCCCGGCGGCGTGTTGCTGGAAAACGCCTGCGCCGGGGAAAGTGCCCAGAATGGGGAAAGTGCCCAGAATGGGTACGGCGCAGGGAGCAACCTTGCGCTGTAATACTAAGAAGCGTTGATCTTCCTTGGCAAGCGGGAAAAAGAACTTCCACCGGATCATGAATAGGAGAATTCACTACCGTACAAATCTGCAAAATCGAACCGCCAAGTGCGCCAAGAAAGCCTTAAAAAACTTGGCGTTCTTGGCGCCTTGGCGGTAAAAAAACACGATGTACGGTAGAGAATAGGAGAAAAGCCAGACCTCCGAAGTTTTGAAAACTTCGGAGGTCTTTTCGTTAAGAATCAAACCCCAACCCAAGCGCATCCAAAATCTTCAACCATAAATTTCTCTTCCCCACATTTTTATCCGCCTGATCGAGCGACCATCTCGTAAAGTTGATGATCGGCGCACGGAACGGTTCGGGCGGGAACGGGAAGGGTTTGGATTTGACCATCGCCAGTTCAGTTCGTTCGGTCTTTTGACCGTCGAGCAAATCCAGCATCACCCGCGCGCCGAAGCGGGACGCGCCCACGCCAAGCCCTGTGTAGCCAACTGCGTATGCGACCTTGCCGCCATACGCTTTGCCCCAAAAGGCGGTGTAACGCGAGCAGGTATCGATGACGCCGCCCCAGGCGTGCGTGAAGCGCAGTCCCGTCAGCGTGGGGAATGTTTGGAAGAAGTGCTCCGCCAAAAGTCCGAAAGAGGCGGGGCGGTTTTCGAGATGCGGCGCGACTCCGTTGTTCCGATAATAGATGGCGTCGTATCCGCCCCACAGAATGCGCCCATCCGCCGTCATCTGCGAATAATGAAATTGATTGCCGTTGTCGCTCAAGCCTTCGCGCCCATGCCAGCCAATCGACTCGCGCTGCGACTTGGAAAGCGGCTCGGTCATCAGCACATAATCGTACACCGGCACGACGTAAAACGAAAGCCGCTTGAGCAAAGACGGGAAGGCATTGGTGGCAAGCGCAACCCGTTTGGCTTCGACTTCACCATGCGCTGTTTTGAGGAGGACGCCGCCGCGCCTCTCTTCCAACGCCCTGACCTGTGTGCCCTCAAACAAGCGGACTCCAAGGCTGAGACATGCCCGCCTTAATCCCCACGCCAGCTTTGCCGGGTTGACCATCGCCACCGACGGATCATAGATCGCCGCAAGATACGATGGTGAATTGATGCGCGCGCGGATCTGATCGCGATCAAGGAATTGTATGTTCATGCCATACTGCGCGGTTTCATCCGCTTCTTCACGCAGTTCTGCAATCTGATATTCTTCGTTGGCGATGTTGATCTCGCCCGAACGGATGAAATCACATTCGATGTTGAATTCTTTGACGGTGGCTTCGATGCCATCCAGATTTTTATCGCCGAGTTGGATCAGCGTGTTGAGTTCCTTCTCCCAGCGATTTCTGCCGTTTTGAAAGGAATGTGTCAGCGACGCGGCACAGAATCCGCCGTTGCGTCCGCTGGCGCCGCTGGCAACCTCCCCCGCTTCGAGCAAAACAACGTCACGGTTTGGGTCGGCTTGTTTGGCTTGCAAAGCCGTCCACAGACCGGTGAAGCCCCCGCCAATGACGGCAAGGTCGGTTTGGATTTTGGTTGTCAGGGATGGGGCTGTTTCTGGCTTATTGGAATCATCCAGCCAGAAGGGGGTCAATTTCACATCCGCAATCGCTTTTAGGCTTTCGGGTCGCGGAGTGGTCGAGAAAAACATGGGGTCTCCAATTTCGCGGTTCACCCATTTCAAAGGGTGAATTCATAGGGTTGCCCAAGTGTAACGGGGAAAGTGAAAAAACGTCAAACTCACCTCTTGACAAAATAGAACAAAAGTTCTAAAATCTCCCTTAAGTTTAGAACACCCGTTCTATATTATTCGAGTACTTGTTTAGCGTCCAAAAGTAGAATTTCGTAAAGTGTCAAAAGTCTTGAAAAAATGAGGCTGAAAAACTCTTGCAAAAGAAGAGCAGGAAATTGTAAACTGATGACGATGAGCAGAAAACGGAACACAAACAAACT
>JAUXWL010000134.1 GCA_030680155.1 Anaerolineales bacterium | reverse complement strand
CCTGGCTCTCCGCCCGCTCCCTTGAGCAAGCCCTCAAAGACCTGCGAGTCATCAATGCAAACTTGGACCAACTCGTGGAGCAGAAGACGCAGGAACTGGCAAACACGCTCTCCCGCGAGTTGATCCTGGCTGGACGCAACCATGCCATCCTCAATTCCATCGCGGACGGTGTGATCGTCTTCGATGCCGAAAGTAGGGCGATCCTGGCCAACCCGGCTCTTAGTCAATTGACCGGGACGCCCCTGGACAGCCTGTTAAACACGAGCGTGATGGAATTTGTCCAGAAAGAGGCTCTTTCCCCGTCGGTGCGCGGAACATTGTTGGGGTTGCTAGACCAGCCTGAGAAGAGCCTCGCTGGGAAGCGCATTGTCTGGGGAAACAAAACCCTTTCGACAAGTGTGGCTCGCGTGCAGGACGATCTGGGTGGTGACTATGGCGTTGTGGGTGTCTTCCGCGATGTGACCCGCGAAGTGGAACTTGAGAACATGAAGAACACCTTCATGGCCATCGTTTCGCATGAATTGCGCACACCGCTCGGCGCCATTCTCGGGTTTGCAGAGATGCTCAAGGAGGGCGTATACGGACCCACAAGCGAAAAACAGCAGAATATTTCCGAGCGCATTATGAACAACACCCGGCGGCTGCTCACCATCGTCAGCGACCTGCTTGACCAGGCGCAGATCGAGGCGGGCAGGTTGAAGATCCAGATCGCGCCATGCAAACCTGTCGAAATTCTCGATAACCTGCACAGCATCATGGACAAGATCGCCTCCGATAAAGGCATTGATTTCATCACCGAACTGGACCCCGCCCTGCCGCCCGTCATTCTCGGTGATCCGCAGCGTTTGCAGCAGATCATGGTCAATCTGGCAAACAATGCCGTCAAATTCACCGAGCAGGGCAGTGTCAATGTACGCCTTCTCCGCATGGACGACACGAACTGGCAGATCCGTGTGACAGATACAGGCGGCGGAATTCCCGTCGAAGCGCAGGACTATATCTTTGAAACCTTCCGTCAGGCGGAAGGGTCCAGCACGCGCCAGCATGGCGGCGTTGGCTTGGGACTCTCCATCGTCAAGCAATTGGTCGAATTGATGAAGGGCAGGATCGTTTTGGAAAGTGAAATGGGCAAAGGCAGCGTCTTTGTTGCCACCCTGCCCCTCATAAAACATGAGGGCACGTCAGCTACAACCCCCTTATAGGAGAAAAGAATGAACGCACCTTTGGCATTGGTTATTGAAGACGAAGAAGACCTCTCTGAAATTTTTGAGAAAGCCCTAACCACCGCAGGCTATGAAGTCGAGGCCATTCGCGACGGGGCCATCGCGCAGGAGAGGATCAAACAAGTTGTGCCGGTCATGATCACCCTCGATATGCATCTCCCGCATATATCGGGACTCACCTTGTTGCAGCAGATCCGCGCCGACGACCGCTTGAAAAACACAAGAGTGGTTGTTACCACTGCGGACGCTCAAATGGGCGAAAGTCTGCGCGGCGAGGCGGATTTGATCCTGATCAAGCCCATCACCTTCACGCAATTGCGGGACCTCACTGCCCGACTGCTTCCCAGGGAATGAAAAACGCAAAAAATAAGTATTCCAGTCCGGCGCTGTTTTCATGAAACGCCCCGCAGGCATGCAAGCCTTCGTTGTCATCTGGTCTGGCCAGGTCATTTCATTACTCGGTAGTGCAATGACCTGGTTTGCTTTCACGCTGTGGGTCTGGCAAAAAACAGAACAAGCCTCCGCGCTGGCGACCGTTAGTTTCCTTGTCTTTCTTCCGTCCATTTTGTTCATGCCCATTGCAGGCGCCATGGTGGACCGCTGGGAGCGCAAACAAACCCTGATGCTCAGCGACATGGGCAGCGCCTTTGCGACTCTGGTCGCCCTGATTTTGTATCAGTTCGACGCGCTGGCTTTATGGCATATTTACCTGCTCAGCCTGCTGGTCGGTTTCTTTACCGCATTCCAATATCCCGCCTACATTGCAGCCACCACAACCCTTTTACCCAAAAAAGAATACGCCCGCGCGCAAGGCATGATCGGCCTTGCGCAATCCTCCTCGAAAATTTTCGCGCCGATGCTCGCCGCCGCCCTTCTGCCATCCATTGGAATGGCAGGTATCATGACGATTGATCTGCTCACCTTCCTTGCCGCCTTTGGAGCGCTGCTCTGGATCAAGATCCCGCCTCACGCCAACCCTCAGCCTGCTCATCCAACCCAGGCAGGATTCACCCGTGAAGTGGCGTACGGCTTTCGATATATCTTCGCGCATCCCACGCTGCGCTCATTGACATTCCTCTTCGTTGCGGCGAACTTTTTCCTGGCCATCGGCGCCACCCTGCTGGCTCCCACGATCCTGAGTTACACTGCCAATGACGAAAGCGCGCTGGCGACGATCCTCTCTGTCGGCGCAGTGGGCGGGATTGTCGGCGGCGGACTGCTCAGCATTTGGGGCGGACCCAAACGGCGGGTGCATGGAATCCTGATCGGGGGAGTATCCGCTTGTCTGGTGGGCATCAGCCTCTTCGGTCTGGCGCGAGGCGTGTTGATGTGGGCAGTCGCCAGTTTCTTCTTTTCCTTCTTCGAACCATTCGTTCAAGGAAGCGATGCGGCAGTCCGTCAATCGATTATTCGGAAGGATGCGTTGGGGCGTGTGTTTTCAGCGCAGCAATTGCTGACGCAGATCCCGTATTTGATCGGGGTTGGGGTGTCGGGCTGGCTGGCTGAATTTGGAATGACGAAGATCGTGGGGGTTGAAGGCAGCCTGCATTTGTCGGCTACACTGGTGATGGCGGGCATTCTCGGCGCGATTGTTTTTCTGGTGGGGTATGCCTTTCCTGCCATTCGCCACGCGGATGAAGAGAAGTTTCAAGGAGCGCTTTGATGGAATGGATCATTGGTGTTTTGATTGTGGCTGGGCTGCTGTTTCTGCTTGACCGGGAAATCTACCGATACGAAGGCATCCATATCGGCTCGCGTCTGCAGGCTTTTTTATATGACCACTGGTCGAAAAATTACGATCAAGCCAAGCAAGTCAGCCAGCAGGAGGATGAAGCCATGCTGGCGCGTCCATTGCTCGAAAAAATTGCGGGCATACCCGTTCCGCTGGTTTTGGATGTGGCAGCCGGCACGGGGCGTTTGCCATTTGCCTTGTTCAACCAATCTGAATTTATGGGCAGGGTGATCGCGGTGGATATTTCCATGGGGATGTTGGAACAAGCCCATAAAAAACTTATTTCTCATCATGGGCGTTTCTCGCTCATGCAATACAGAACCTTCCCGCTTCCGTTTCAAGATGAGACGTTCGATGTGGTGTGTTGCGTGGAAGCTCTGGAGTTGATTGGCGAAAAGCAGGCAGCAGTGAAGGAACTGGCGCGCCTGCTTCGCCCAGGCGGGATTCTGCTCACCTCGCGCGGCACGGAAGATTCGGGCAGGGGCATGGTAGTCGTCAGCGCAGAGATGTTGACCGCTCTTTTACAGGACGCAGGCTTTGAAGATGTGCAGGTCACACCCTGGTGGCGTGTATTCAACCGTGTCTTTGCGCGCAAGCCCGGGACGTTGATCCCCGCAGGCGGGAAATCGCTGAAGGATGTTTTGCGTTGTCCGCGCTGTGGGCAGGTAGGCGGATTTGCGGAAAATGAATCAACCTTGCAGTGCGGGCATTGCAACAGGCAGGTTAAGCGTCAGAGCGGGGTGGTTGTTGTGTAGGGATTCTTGTTTTAATCGTTCGGAAATTGGATAAATACAGGAAGATTTATAGACAAAAGTCACATACCTAAATAAGGTGAAAATGCTACACTTTTTATGGTATACCCAGCGTGGTCACAAATTGCGCTTTCCTGGTATCATCTCAATAATTTGGGGTGAACTCCCAGACCCTAAAGGTTTTTCTGTCAGATTGGGTACTTTGCTGGCAAAATACGCTGTTCGACAAGATAATTTGGCCAGCGAGGGAAACCTTTAGGGTCTCCGCCCCTGTTT
>JAUXWL010000130.1 GCA_030680155.1 Anaerolineales bacterium | reverse complement strand
GGAATTAGCATATAAGCGAATATAACGCTCGCCGAGTAAATTAAGCAGTTGATTGTGGTACTCGTTGCAATTCAGTATAACTTCTCGGTAACTGTCAATTAACAACACATGGATGCCGGCAAAAAATTGAAACACCCAGCGTGCACTGGGCTTTGCGGAAGTGGTTCCCAGTTGGGAGGGGAACGTTTGTTGGTTCTGCTGGAGTGTTTGCCGGATACGGTACTCCAGAGCCCCGTAGATTAAAAGACAGAGGGTCATGATCATCATGAGTGCCATAATGCGCTTCGGCGACTTGAGAAACAGGGTATTCGCCATGAACCAGGGATCCTTCAAAAAACGAAAGCCGCGTTCGACTTTTTGTTGGCCCGGCGTATAGTAATCAAGCAGCTCTTCGTGGCTAAGTTGGGCTTCCTCCAGTTGATTGCTGGCGAGAATAAAACAGCTTTTCTGTTGAATCTTGTGGTGCCGTGTTTCGAGAACAGAAGCGACGCCGGCTTCAATCCGATAGCTGACTGTATCGGGTTTGCGGCCTTTAGAGGGGCGCCCCTTGCCTTTGAAACCTTCTACTTCGACGATACACGGATCGTGCAAGGCAACCACTTTCAGCGTCTTTTGCAACTGTACCAAGGCTGCCTCGGCATCCGCCGCACAAGCAAAAGAGCGTTTGGCTAAGGCATTGAAGGCTTTGTACTCGGCCTGGCTTTGCTGCAGATGGTGTTTGTTGACCGTTTGCTCAGCACGTCCGTGTGCGGCTTGGGTGTAAACCACCAGCCAACGCTGCTTAACGCCGCCATAATTTGAACATAACACCGTGTAGGCCCGTTCCGGCCGAGTCTCCAGCCACTCGCCAGAGGCCGCCAAGATTAATTCACGGGTTCCGCCAATCGTTTCTGGAACCCGTGTGACCCAGGGGAAATCGCCAAGGTCTTGCAGTGTTTTCGCCGTATACAAGGCACTGTCGGCAACAATCAGCGAGAGACCCACACCGTCGTGTAGTTGTTTCAGATGTGCGTTTAGCGTTGCCCGAAAACTTGCTTTATCGCTGCTGTTGCCGCTTAATGCGTCCATCCACAGCGGGATGCCCGTCTGATGCTCGCTAATCAACTGGAGTATCACCTGATTCAAGTCCGGCCGGTGATCACGACTATAGCCCTGAGTGATATGAATAACCCCTTCCGGCACGTCCTCTTGGTCGCTGTTGTAAACACCATCAACATGAAAACTACTGCTGTCTAGGTGACCGACTTTGCAGGATAGGCCCAAGCGCTTAACCGCTTGGGCCGCTAATTGCCCGTACAGTGCTTCCGGGCCATAAGCGTAGATTGCATCCAGTGCCCTTCCCAAGGCATCATCGTTGAGATGCTCCGCTGCTACGCCTTCACCCAGTAAACGTTCGACCGGTTTATCTTTAAAAAAATGTGGCATCAGGTATAGCGCTCGGTTGACGAAGCCTAGGCCGTTTAAAATCATGGCCTTGACACAGGTTCCCACCGAAACTTGCCGTTGCTCATGATCCTGTTTGATCACCGTATCGATCAGTTCAGGCAGACCCAGTTCGTCGACCATACCGGCTATGAGGCCTAGATGATCCAAGTTGAAACTGCTGTAAGGAGAATCCTCGTTCAATGTCTATTTCCAAAGCGCGTAATTGATGCGCGCATTTTAATGGATTTTTTTACCTGGTGGGGTGCGGAATGTCGGGAGAACAACCCCAATCTGAACGGGTAAACCATTCGGCGTTGAACGATTACCCTTATCATGCCATGAGGTCATTAAGTTAGGAGAAAGCTCCCTCTCCCTCCGGGATGCCTACCGGGATGTAGGTAAGTAGAGCAACGCAGGAGCAGTTGCCGAGAGGGTTGGGGAGAGGGAAATCGAATCAGTAAAAAATGCTTTTCTTACCGCAAAGAATACTGCATGGAATTACTGGCAATTTCTCGCGCCGCCAGGAACTGGGCGTAATAATTGCGCGAAGCAAAACCGAACAACGGGCTGTCGTAGTTCTCCACGATACTGACAAAATCCCGTCCAACCTGATTTTGCGCGCGCTTCATACCGCCGATACCGTGATTGTAGGAGGTGATCGCCGTAGGCCAGTCACCCAATTTTCGGTAGGCGTAACTCAAGTAATTGGCAGCACCGACAGCGGACGCAACAGGATCAAGACACAGGTCTACTCTCCCGCCGGGCATGAAAGTTTTCGCCGCGCCTTTGGTGAATTGCCACATGCCGATCGCACCTGCTGACGATCTGGCCGACGGTTGAAACGAGGATTCAACATGCGGCAAGTAAGCCAAATCTTCAGGCAAACCGGCGTCGCGGAATATTTTTCTAAACTTCTGTTCGTAGTTGCGACTGATTTCCAACCCGCGCATGAATCGTTCGCGGGTGCCGCGTTGCGAACGCACCCGCTCGGTAGCGCCGATTAATACGCTGTTTAAGGGCTTGCCGCTGCTTTCCAGTTTAGCGATGATTTGCCGGTCGTTAGCATTCAGCGGCATGTTATAGCGTAATTTGCTCTCGAGTGCCGCCAATTGAGCTTTCCAAAAATTACGGCGCAGCTTAACCATTTCCTTTTGTTCGCCGGTCAGAGTTTCGTCAACATAGCCGGGTATCGGCATCACTTCATAGACCACATCCAGATAGCGGTCGTCGTGAATGGCGACTTCCGAGCGACGCCACATGGTATAGGTTTTACGCCAGAATTCGACCGCAGGGTGCAGTTCTCCGGGCTTTTGAAATACGCCGGAGTAGGTTGTCGGCGGTCTATAGAAGTTTCGCGATGGCGGTGGTGTGCGTGGTTGGGTAATGGTTTGGTACGTCATCGGTTTATCGGGCTTGACCGTAGGCGCGGTGCTGCTACAGGCGTTCAATCCAATCGCAATCGCCAACAACAGCCAAATCTTCATACTTAATCGATTCATGTATTTATTAGTTAATTCAGAGTTGATCGGTTTCATAATAGTAGTTTTGTATAGGTAATCCGGCTCCGTCGTCGCATAGCCGTTGTTGCAGATCAGGTAGTCTGTGTCTATCCACGGTGTTTATTTTTCCGGCTAAAATAATACTCTTTTTTTAGCGGGGTGCGTAACATCAGTTACGACATCTGCGGATAAATCTATCGAACCTGACCATCAATAGTCGGCCTTGGCAGGCGTGATAACGTGGAGCACCGATTCCTGCCTGTAGCGCCGTTTGTATTCATCAATGATCTGTTTGATCGCAGTCCCCACATCAACAGAATCAGCCGGGTGGATAATCTCGACAACAAAGGTTTGCTCCCTGACAATCGCCTTCTCCGAACCCTGCCATTGCCCCTCCGCTTCCCAGACGGTAAAGCCGTTCGGGAATCTTGGCGTTATCGATTGCTGCATGAATGTCGCCCAGGATGAGTCCGTCACTGTGCCGCCATCCCGAATGGAGCGCCCGAAATACAGGCGCTCGACCATATCGGCGTTGAAGTTAATCGGGGCGCCTGATGTACAAGCAATAAGGCTAAAAGCGAAAATCAGCACGATGCTGCTGCGTATTAACATGGAAGTGTACCGCCTTAATGCCGTATGTAAACATGGGCTTAGCAATTAGCCCGTAGGAGAGTAAGCGGAATACGGGACATCGGGACCACGAAACCCCGGATTCCGCAAGCTCCATCCGGGCTACTCACCGGATAACGGTCGCACGTTTTTACAGAATAAAGTCTGTATTAACAAGCTGGTTAACGCCGCCACTGAATTGAATGGCGAACTCTGCGGCATTGTCGCTATCCGTGCTGCCGTACAACACATGCGTTGCGGCAACAAATCGCAACTGCCCGGTCGCATTGGTATTGCTGAATGCCGCCGCACCGATAAAGCTAAATGCTTCATTGGTAGCGGCTGTCGCGGCGTTTGCATCGATACCGGACAAGTCGATCTTATCCGATTCACCGGCTTTAAAGTCGACAATAAAATCCATGGTGCTATTGCTTAGTCCCGTTTCAGAAAGCGCATTGAAATCAAACCGATCGGCGCCTAACCCGCCGGTCAGGTTGTCTTTGCCGATTCCACCGGTCAACACATCGTTGCCTTTACCTCCATTCAGGATGTCGGCGCCGTCACCGCCTTTAAGAATGTTGTTACCGGTGTTGCCGGTCAATGTATTCGCAAGTCCGTTACCGGTAGCATTGATGCTCCCCGTACCGGTCAGAATAAGTTTTTCGACATTCGCCGCCAATGTATAAGTTGTAGAACTTTGCACCGTGTCCGTGCCCTGGTTGGCGACTTCGACGACCTTGTCCGCCGCAAGATTAATTATATAGTTATCATTACCGGCGGCACCGATCATCGTGTCAATGCCGTTACCGCCGTTCAGGGTGTCGTTGCCGGTGCCGCCCAATAACGTATCGTTGCCCCCGAGTCCGTTCAGGGTATCGTTACCGCCGCCACCTGCAAGAAAGTCGTCCTTGTTATCGAGACCGGTCATCACATCGTTGCCGGGAGAGACGAGCGTATCGATCAATACAGGCTTTGCATTACCGAATTGCACATATTCCACGCCGGTCAGGGTATCTTTGCCTTCGGTGGTCGACGAGATAACATAGGTCGTTAGTCCTTTCTGGGAGACCGTGTAATTATCCGCTGCGGAGAAATAAACCGCCAAATCGGTGCCGTTTCCGCCATTGAGAGTGTCATCGCCTTCCTGCCCGTATAACTTGTCGTCACTGCCACGACCGTCCAGGTTATCATTGCCGAGACCTCCCAAAAGCCTGTCTTTATGAGCATCGCTTCCAATCAGCGTATCGTTGCCTTCCTTGCCCAACAAGGTGGGTCCCATAGTCGGCGTAGCGGAACTGTCGAGCGTATTATTGCCCGCATTGCTGGCATCGTTAATAACCGTCGATCCATACAGTAAGCCATCGATGGTAAAATCACCGCCGTTGGTGGTTGAAATCTGAAAAACCTCGCTGGTGCCTTTGACGGCAGGATCGGTGCTGTCATACCAGTAGACGACAACCTCTGCAAAATATTTCCCGGTCAAGTCTTGCCAGGAATTTTGCACCCACCACTGCCCGTAATAATGGGATTCGGAATAATAGCTTCCCGAATCGAAACTACCCTGGCCGACATAGCTGGCGTCAACTCTGCCGTTACTATAGAACACCGCGTGCCTCTCTGTGGAGGTGTACAAGGTGGAGGTGTAATACATCATATCGCGACCCGTCAGGGTTGCAGCCCAGGCGGCGTTTAACAGGGATTCGGCAGCAGGTATGGCCATGGTGATTCTCCGTCAGCAAGGAAGGTGGTAAATACCATAAAAACAGACTGAAGTGTTTGCAACAAATACGCTTCACTATTTAATTACGATGAACCTCCTCTCTCAACGAAAGGTTTGGTGAATGGGAATTGGGGAATTTTTAGATGCGTTGATTATAACCGGCACTCAAGCACTAAATGCAAGCTATTTGAAGAGGGTATTTATTGAAATACCCCGAATTTCCATGCAAAAAAACGGGGCTATCAGACTAAAGATTTCCAATCCGGGATTGGAAATCTGGTACTTATTACATCCCGGCCAATACAGACGCAACTGTTGCGCCCATCGCTGCCGGTGTCGGGCAAATAATAACGCCCAATTCTTTCAGAATGGCAACTTTTTCCGCCGCACTTTCACCGGCAGAGGAAATAATCGCACCGGCATGTCCCATGCGACGACCTTCGGGTGCGGTTAAACCGGCGATATACGCAACGACCGGTTTGCTCATGTGTTGCTTGGCGAACATGCCGGCTTCAACTTCTTGCGGTCCACCGATTTCACCGATCATCAGTACGACTTTGGTATCCGGGTCTTGCTCAAATTGCTCCAGAATATCGCGGTGCGAGCTACCGTTGATTGGATCGCCGCCGATACCCACCGAGCTGGAAATACCAATACCCAGACGCTTCATCTGGTCGGCGGCTTCATAACCCAGTGTGCCTGAACGACCGACAATGCCGACA
>JAUXWL010000107.1 GCA_030680155.1 Anaerolineales bacterium | reverse complement strand
CAACAGGGCGTGGTGTGAAATCCCAGTGGCGTGCTTCACAAAATACCAGACGAGAAAAACGCACAGTGCGCCTGTCAACGCGTTCAGAGTGAAGGCGGCGAAGAGCCAGTCACCCTGGAAGAGCAGAGCCAGCGCCCCGACCAGCGGACGGATGATAATCAGCACGAATGGATGCGCGGGACGCCAGTAGTAGTCGCGGTAATTTTCTGTGGCGAAACGCCAGCGGTAGAGGTTGCCATCGGCATCGAAGAAGATGTCGTCGCGGGAAAAAGAGGGACGGTTGAAAATGGATGCGAAGATCAAATACACGGCGAAGAACAGGAAGGAAAGAATCAGCCCGTTCAGATTTTCATCCACGAATTGGAAGAGGCGGGTTTGTTTGAAATCCTTTTTTTTCGCAATGCCCAATACCCACACAAAAAGCGGATAGGCAGGCACGAGCGCAATCGCAAACCAAAGCTGTTGCCCCGCTTCCAGATGAAACGCGGCATGGTCAAATAGAGTTGGAAACTGTTTCGCCATCGCATACATGGCAGGAATGAAAATGAGCAGCGCAGCAAACAGCGCGAAGGTCATCCCTGCTTCCAACGGATTGGATTTGAAATCCCTGCTTAACCTGCCGAGCAGGTAATAAAAGAATAAACTGATGAAGACATGAAAAAGTATCGAGAGCAGGAATATCTCAAGAGCCGATGTGTAAAAGTTCCCCAGAAAACCAAGCACAACATAACTGAGCGGGATGCCCGCCAGCCATGCCAGGAATGGACGTTTGTTCAAGAGTTGCACAGGATATATCCTTTTTACATCCTTGTTAGCGAATATCAGTACTTCACGAAAGCGCGTAATTGGCGGTCTCTACCGCCAGATTTGCGCTACACCTGCCCTGGCGGGCGGCGCCAGGGGAGAGCGCACGCTACGCAGTACGCGAAGTTTTCGTGATCTACTGAATATGCAGCGACGAGACGGTCAACATGGTCAAAATCAGTTTTGAGTTATTGGCAAGCAATAGGAAAAGAAAAAACAGCAAGCCCAATTGAAACCAGCGTTTTGCGGAAAGTTCCTGCCACGCCAACGCGAGAGCAAGGACGATGGCATACGTCCAATTGGAAGAGTAGAGGAACACATCCCTGCCGTAGCGCATGTGAAGCACAAAATAAAAGATGAGAGTTAAAAGGAAGGCAAAGGAAAAGCGGTTATCCCGCTTTGGCAGGTTTTTCAGGAAAAGCACAGCGCCCAACAAAATAAGCCCAGCCCAAACAGCGACAACCAAGGTGCTAAACGGGTCGTCATATCGAGCGATCCGCAGCGGCACTTTTTTCAGTGCGGCGCGAAACATCCAGATCTTAATGAAGGGAATATCCTCCTTGAATAAAACAGGTTGCGGCGCAACAATACTATGCAATGCCATCACCCGCCCAAGATAGTTGGCGCGTTGCAGTGTTGGTTCGAAGACATTTTTCTCCTCCCATTGCAGAGTGGAGAAATCCCAGAGATAAGGATGAGCGTCGGGATAGACAAAATTATTCAGCAGACTGAGCGGCACGATCAATGCCGCAGAGATCAAGCCGTACTTCGCCAACTGCCAGAGATCACGCTTTACGAATACATGCACAATGACAGTTTGAGCAGCGTTCGAAACGGTGATCCCAAACGCCGCCAGCCCCGTTACCACATACGTCCACAAGGGAGCATCTTTCAAAACAAGGACAACGAAGATAAGTGCAGTTGCTCCCAAAAATCCATACGTTTCAAGCAGCGACCCGAATACCAGTTGCGAAGCAGACGCGCCAAATAACGCCGCGATCAATAATGCATACGTTGAACTGCCCACGATCTCCTTCACAAAATACCAGACAAGAAAAACACACAGCGCGCCCGTCAGCGCAATGAGGACGAAAGAAGCAGGCAACAAATTGCCTTTGAGGAAGAGCGCGATCAATCCCGCCCACGGGCGGACAACAATCAACACAAAGGGATGCACGGTGCGTTCGTAATAATCCTTGTACAACTCCGTGCCGAAACGCTGCCGCCAAAGTTTGGCATCGGTATCGAAGAAAACATCATCAAAGTCAAAGAGCGGCTGGTTGACGGCGTTCGCGATCAGGAAATAAATATAAAAGAAAACTGCCGCAAGCAGAATACCGCCAAGATGAGTTTCCACGAAAGCATACAGGCGCGCGGAGCGCAGTCGATGTCGGCGGGCGTGAAGCCAGAGAAAGGCCGGGAGTGAGAGAAATGTCCCGATGGCGAACCAGATGAAAAGGTCAGGGGTGAGGCGCAGGAGGGAGGAGTCGAACAGCAGGGGAAAACGTCCCAGCATCAGCGCCAGGTGAATCAGGAAAACAATCAACGCGGCGAACAGCGCGAGCGCAATCCCTGCATCCACAGACTTGGTTTTGAATTCGCGGCCCAGCCTGCCAAACAGATACGCCATGAACAAGCTCGCAAAAGATTGAACGACAACCGTCAGCAGGAGCACCCCCAAAAGAGGTGTATAAAAAGTATCGAGGAAAGCAAGCGCAATATAACTGAGCGGGATACCCGCCAGCCATGCAAGGAAGAGGCGTTTGTCTGGCAATTTCACGGGGAAAAATCCATTTTCAAAATTGGCGTTTGGAGTTTACCACAGGCTAATTTTAAGCCGATTATCAAATCCGGGGCTCTCTGAGATTTGCCGTGATGTCCTGCCATATTTGGCGGAGTGCAGCCTGAAACCGCCCATATCTGGTGGCTTTTTAGAAAAAATCACGGCAATTCCTAAAGAACCAAATCCGGCTATGAGTGGTATAGTTGCAAAATCAGAAGGATGATGATGAAACTACACTTGGGCGAAAAAAAAGCGGAATGAACCTGGATACCGGAAAAATTATACGCAGTGTTCTTGCGGCAACCCTGATTTTGGCAGGCATCACAGCCCGGTATTCCGGTTTGGGGTTTATCTCCATCGATATGAATGGCTTTCTCTTCCTCTGGTACGATGAAATACTCAAGGGCGGATTTTCATCGTTGAGCGAATCCTTCTCCAATTACACGCCTCCCTATCTCTATCTGTTGTGGGTCGCTACAAAGACACACGCTTTCCTCCCAAAAATCGCGGCGATTAAATCCATCTCCATTCTGTTCGACCTGATCAATGGGTTTTGGATCTATAAAATCGTAAGCATCAAATATCCCAAAGGCTGGACCGCTCTGCTGGGCGCGGCAATATTCCTTTCACTCCCCACAGTTATCCTCAATAGCTCCTTTTGGGGTCAGGCCGATTCCGTTTACACCTGTTTTTTGCTGGCAAGCTTGTATTGCCTATTGAAAGACAAGCCGCTTCCTGCCATCGTCTTTTTGGGAATTTCCCTGTCCTTCAAGGCGCAGGCTGTATTTTTTTCTCCACTCTTATTGCTCCTGCTGTTTCGAAAACGTGTTCCTCTGCTGTATTTCGGGCTTGTCCCCATGGTCTATGTGTTATTAATGCTCCCTGCCATGCTTGCCGGACGTCCATTATTGGATCTGCTGACCATCTACTTCAACCAGGCAAACCAATACAGCTATCTTTCGTTGAACGCACCAAATCTTTATATATTTGTTTCCAATGAATATTACACCAAAGGTGTGTTTCTTGGGATATTAATAACGCTCATCATCCTCTCCTTGTGGGTGGGAATCTATGTAAAAAAGATCAAGACATTTACACCCGAGATCGTTGTTTTCTGTGCCTTCATTTCTGTGGCAATGGTTCCTTTTTTGCTTCCAAAAATGCATGATAGGTACTTCTATCTGGCGGATATCCTGTCCCTACTGGCGGTGTTTTATTTTCCGCGCCTTTGGTTCTTTGCGCTGGGCTATCAGATTGTTTCAGGCATGGCATATTATATCTTTTTGGTACTGCCCCCCTTTGATCCATTCGGCAGCACGGTCCTGACCGTCGCAGCGCAGACTCATCTAGCAATAATCATTCTCGCCGCGGGCATACAGTGGCATATAATCGATAAAAGCCATCCCAGCACTGAATCGGGTGTAAAAAATAGTCCTTCTCTGGATATGATCAAAAATATAATGAATAATGTTAGATACTTTCTTTTAAAGCACAATAACCTTATCCTTTTTGGGGTTATCCTTGCCATCGGCATTCTCGCCCGCGCATGGGATTTTGGCGATATGCCACCGGGCTTGAATCCCGACGAAGCCTCCATTGGCGTCGAAGCCTACTATCTTTACAAATTCGGCGTGGATAGATATGGACTTTCCTATCCTGTCCACCTCATTTCATGGGGCAGCGGACAGAATGCGCTTTACGCCTACTTGCTGATTCCGTTTGTCGCACTGAAAGGCATCAATGCCTTTGCCGTCCGCCTGCCGATGATGCTCGCGGGTATCCTCTCTCTGCCGTTGATATATATCGCAGGCAAACGCCTGTTGGGCGAAAAATTCGCCTTGCTGGCGATGTTCTTTATGGCAGTCTCGCCCTGGCATATCGTCAACTCGCGCTGGGCAGTCGAGTCGAATATCATGCCCTTTTTCTTTCTGGCAGGCTTCACCGCCCTCACATTGGCGAACACCAAAAACTGGTGGTTCCTCGCAGCCTCCCTTTGCTTCGCCTTGTGCCTGTATGCATATGGGACAGCCTATGTAGGCGTGCCTGTCTTCCTCCTGCTGACCATCCCCCTGCTTCTCAAACTCAAACGCGTTAACATTAAGCAAGTTAACGTTGGGGCGATTGCCTTCATTTTGTTCGCTTTTCCCATTGGGCTGTTCCTCGCGATCAACACGCTTCAGTTGGAGACCCTGCAGTTGGGCGCTGTGACCATACCCCGGCTACCCGTGGAGGCGCGCTATGAAACGATGGCAGCGGTCTTCGGCGAGAGTCCTTTTCAGGCACTTGCTGCCAATGCCAGGATCATGTTCGATGTGCTATGGACTCAATCCGATGCCTTCCCTTGGAATTTCGTCGAGCCATTCGGTTATTTCTACAAGATTACATTCCCGCTTGTGCTGGTGGGTTTCATCCTCACCCTGCCGTTCAAGTTCGTCAACGAGAACCATGTTGAACGTTGGCTGATTGCCGCATGGATGATCGCTTCCATTTTGGTCGGCATCGTTCATCCCATCAACTTGACCCGTCTCAATATCATCTTCACACCTATCCTTTTCAGCATCGCCATTTTTATCTTATGGCTGGATAAGCGTATTCCGCATATAATCCCCGTCACAGTATCTGTTCTCATGATCGGATTTATATTTTTCACTCAGGCATATCACGGGGAGGAATATCGAAAACGGGCGAGCGGTATTTTTAATGAAGGCATCATTCCAGCGATCCAATATGCCGTCCAAAACAGCGATTCCCTGATCTGTTTCACGGAGGAACGATATTCTTTCTATATCTACGTCCTGCTGACCCAGCGCTTTCACCCATCGGAGTATGTGGATGACCTTGACTGGATCGCCCCCGAAGATCCCGCCGACCCTGCACGAACTCCCCGCGCGCTAAAGCAATTCCGCTTCAAACTTAACGATTGTCTTGATTACCCGGATGCGGTTTACATCCTCACGCTGAGGGAAGAGCCGCCCAACACAATCGTTGATTACAGGGATAGGAAGTTCGAAAAGTTCAGGGTGCATTTGCCGAAATAGAACCCGTCAAATCTGCGGCGCGAGAATTTCGATGATGCCCCTTAACAACAATCCATTATTAATAGCTAGAAAAATCAGGAACAATAACAAGACAGTCTGAAACCACTTGTGCTTTGCAATTCCCTGCCAGCCCAAACCAGCCAGCAGGATCAGCGCGTAGGTCCAGTTTGGCGAATACAAAAATAATTCCTTGCCATAGCGAAGGTGGAGTCCCAGATTCATCAGGATGCACGCCAGAAGTGCAAGGGAAATCGGCTTATGGTTGTTCTTCTTGAAGTTAATAAAGTAAGTCAAAACAGCCAACACAAGCAATCCCATCCAGATCCAAGCGGCGAAATTCTGCAAAGGCGTTTCATATTTGCTCAAACTGTTGATTTCAGGCTTGAAGAAGCGGAACTGCACAAATGGAATATCGTCGGCGTACAGAATGGGCGTTGGCGCGACCACGTTATGGAAGAGAAATGCACGGGTCAATGCCTGAATTCTCAGCATGTTCAACGGAAATAAGTTCTGCCCCTCCGCCTGCAATGTGGATGGGACGAAGAAGAACGGGTGCGCTTCGGGGTAGAGGAGATTATTCAATAACGTGAGCAAAACCAAAAAGACCAGAACTGTGGCAACGAAACGGATAGTCTGTTTTATATTAAACTTTACCGAGAAAAAGGCGATCACGTTCTGGGCAAAGTTCGAATGTGTGATACCGATGGTGGCAAGCCCTGCCATCACCAGTGCAGGGAATGGTCTATCCTTTATCAACAGCACATGGAATAAGAGCAAACTTGCCGCTAAAAAAATGTATGACTCGATAAACGAACCAAAGAAAAGATGCGATGTGGAGAGTCCCAACAACGCAGCGATCAGGGACGCGTATATCGAATTTTTCGTAACTTCCCTGATGAAAGCCCAGGCAAGATAAACACAAGCCGCCCCAGCGCCTGACACAAAGAGATATACGCCAAATAATTTATCTCCCTTGAGAAAGAAGGAGAGCAAATCCACGGGCGGTTTTAGCAGGAGGATCATGAAGGGATGCACCGAACGCCAGTAGTAATCCCGCCAGGTATCGGTGGTGAGACGCAGGCGGTAGTTCAATCCATCGGCGTCGAAGTAGATATCGTCCACATCAAAGCGTGGGTGGTTGATGACGGCGGCGTTCAAGAGGTAGATTCCCAGAAACACGGATGCCAGCGCAATGCCAGGCAGATTACGCTCGATGAAAGAGTAGAATTTTGTGTCTTTCATCGCCGCATGGATACCCCTTGTTTTTATTTGAAAATCAAGCCAGATTTGCCAGGGCAAAAACAAAAGGCTGGGAATCAAAAAGGCAGGCTGAAGGTCGGGACGCAAAGTGAAATGTTCCGCTGGGAAGAGGGGGAATGCCTGGTTCGATGAAAAGGTAACAGCGGCAAACAGGATGAGTAACAGGTAGAGCAGGAAAATGATGACAGTATCAAAGACTCCCCTGCGAAACAATCGCCCAATCCCTTCCAGCACCAGATCCCCTGCCACACTTAATATCACTTGCAGGAGCAGTGTCAGGCAGACAATTTCAAAAAAGCTATTATAAAAATCATCCAGAAAGCCTATGAGGAGAAACGCCGCTATGGTGGAAAATGTCCATCTCGCCAACAAATGGGAGGAAGCACCGGCTTCAATACTTTTTTGTAGAAAAGGCACAGCGGGGAGTGTCAATGCTAGAAATACGGAAAACAGGGAAAGGAACGCAGGATAAAACCCAAAACTCGTGATGTTGATAACGGGGAGCAATACAATCAGTGCCGCAAACATCGCCAGAACGGAGAGGCTGAGCCTGACGGGGACAGACGCATAAATAAAAAATTCTTCCAAGCGTGGAAGTAATGGGTAAATACAGACTACTAAAGATATGAAGGGAATTGCAAACAGAAAGAATTGATCAACCGCGGAATAGGAATCCGCGTTGAAGAAGTGCGTCATCAAGGCAAAGGATGACGCTAACGCAATGAGCAAACTGATAATTCCCCGGCGTGTAATGGCGAATACCTGGCTTGTCACGTGGAAGATTCCGTTTGAGGGTGGGAGGTACTCGGCATAATGAATAAGGACGGGTGACAGTCACCTGCCAATGATGCGACTGTCACCCGTTTTATGGTTGTAAATTATCCTTCGAGGTTGCCCACAAGCTGGAGAAACTCGCGCCATTCCTCTTCAAAGAAATGGATGGTGACGTTGTTCAGTTCAATATGGTAGGTGGTTTCGCCATCTGGTTCTTCAGCTTTCCAGGCGAGGAAGTTTTCGGTCTCTGCAATGGTGCCGGTCTGGGGTTCATTATTGTCGCTCATGTTATTTTCTCCTGATGGTATTTGGGTTGGTTTGTTAATGTCTCGGGGAGGTTATTTTCCCTTTTTGAGTTTCAACTTCCAGTCGCGGAAGAAGCGGCGGAGCGGAACGATAAGGCGTGAGCCGGGCGGCGGCAGTGGGTGATGAAGCTCCTCTTCGGGCCAGGGGTCCAGGTCCAGCATTTTCCGCATGGTGTATCTCCATAACAGCGCGGCAGTGGCGAGGACAGGGGCGGCAACCACCACGCCGAGAATGCCGAAGAGGTTGGCGGCAATGATGGCGGCGACAAGCACAGCGGCAGGGTGGACTTTCAGCGCATCGGAAAGGATGCGCGGCGACACAAGATTATCAAAGATCTGGTCAATCAAGAGGGCAATACCCAGGACCAGCAGGGTGTAATAAAAAGGCGGGAGGTCAAACAGTTTGAAGGTTTGAAAGTATGCAACGATGACAAGCAGTATCCAATTGATGGCAGGTCCCACATAGGGGATGAAGCGCGCAAAGCCGGCGAGGAACGCAAGCCCGATGGCGTAATGTACTCCCAGCACGCTGAGCATGATCGAATAAACGAGGACCGCCAGAATGAAGAGAATGATCTGTCCGCGCAAAAAAGCGTTCCAGATGCGGCCAAGCTCGCGGCTGAGGCGCGCCAGGTCCTGGGCGTAGCCGGGCACTTCCACGATAATAAGACGATCCCGCAAGCCGCCGCTTTCCGCCAGCACAAAGTAGGAAACAAGGATGACAAACAACAACCAGCCAAAAAAGTTTGCCGCACTGCCCGCCACTGTGCCGAGTAAGGTTCCAGTGCGGCTAAGAAGCGGCTGAACCATGCCAAGGACTTGCGAACTAAGATCGCTCAGGTCCAGCGCGCTGAAATCAAGTTTGAACGGCCCCAGTTGATAGACCTGCCCTGAGACGGTTGCGACCAGCTCGGGCAGGGTACGAAGCGCGTCCTGTACGATGATGACAAGGCTCTGCACCTGTTGGATCAATCCCACCCCGCCGATGGTAAGCAGCCCAAGCAGGAGAACGATAATGAACAGGTAAATAATGCCGACGGCTGCGCCCCACGAAAAGCGTAGTTTCCTTTGGAAAAAATCAGCGACGGGATGGAACAGATAGGAAAGCACCAGCGCAATGGTCAGCGGTGTGATAATAAATTGAAACTTAACCAGCAATGCGCCGAGGACGACGATGATCGTGAGCGCAACGACAAGTTTTGTGTTCGTCCCCCAGGTTGGGGAATTCAGGTTAGGTGATTGTTCCATACGATTTTCCTCGGCTTTGGGCGGGGTAATCTCTTCAATTGGATTCTATCAAAGATGAGTGATTTTACAAAATAAAAACCCCGCGAGGTATTCTCGCGGGGCAGGGATATGCATCGCTCAACAGCCTGCAATGAAAGGGAAGAACGTACACCAGCGGAATGTGGCATCCACCCACCAGAAGAACCCGGCGCACATACAAATGAAGAGGAAAACACCCACACCGATGAAGACCGGGATCATGTTGTTCTTCTTGCCGGATGCAACGGGTGTGGAAGCCGCCGCCGCATAGGAAGGCGCGGGCTGCTGTGAATATACCGGAGCGGATGCCTGCATCGGTGGAGCCTGCACCGCCTTGCGGGAAACCGCCACAGTGGCGCCGGCATCCATATTGACCGCATCATACATCAGGACAATCTGTTCGCCCAACGAAACCACATCCCCAGCCTTCAACACGACGGGTCCCGCGAGCCGCTGTCCGTTGACAAATGTGCCGTTGGTGGAGCCAAGATCTTCGATGACATATTTTCCGCCCTGAAAGGAAAGTCGGGAGTGCTTGCGCGATACTTCGGCATCATTGATCGAAACTGCATTGGACGAATCACGCCCGATCAGGAGTTGATCCCCGTCAAGCGGGAAGGTCACACCCGGCGTAGGACCTGACCTCATAACAAATTGAAATTGCGACATCTTCTTCCTCCAAAAATAATTTGAAGATAATTTTGACTAGTGTACAATCTTAGAGCTAAAAAGTCAATTCGGCCGACCAGGTAATATGGGTGACAGGTGAAAACGACTTAAGCCGTTTCCGCTTTACGCTGGCTGGCTTTGCTCGAACACGGCAAATAGACCATGAAGACCGTGCCAACACCAATCTTGCTTTTGATCTCGATACGTCCGCCATGACCATGCACGATCTGTTTACAGATCGAAAGCCCAAGCCCAGTGCCGGAAGCGCGCGATTCGTGTTCACGCACCCGGTAAAATTTCTGGAACAAGTGCGGCAGGGCTTCATCGGGGATGCCCACACCGGTATCCTGGACGTGGATACAAATCTCATTTTCCTTGGCTTCAGCCCGCAGCATCACGGTTCCATTCGGGCGGTTGTATTTCAGCGCATTGCTGAGCAGGTTCAACAGCACTTGTTTTATCTTGTCCCTGTCGCCCTCCAGCAGGGGAAGCCCTTCGGGGGATTCTACGCGCAGTTGGATATTGTCCTCTATCGCCTTTGAAGCCATAATATCTTTACATTCATACATCAGGTCTGCAAGGCTGAACGCCGTCTTGCGGAATTGCACACGCCCCGATTCAAGCCTGGCCAGGTCAAGGAAGGAGGAGGCCAGGGCATTCAGCCGCATGGTTTCATTGTGAATATTGTTGATAATCTGCTCACGCTGCTCCTGCGACATCTCCGGGCGCAGCAACAAGTACGTGGCTGTGCTGAGGGATGAAAGCGGGGTGCGAAGTTCATGCACGAATTCCGAGATCAGGTCGGATTGTTGGAAGAGGCGGGTATTTTCGATGGCAACTGCGGCTTGCGCGCCCAATACCAACAGCATGGACTCGTCCGCATCGGTGAATTTTCCCCTGTGCTTGTTCAGCGCTTCCAGCACGCCCACCACTTTATTCTTTGTGATCAACGGAATACCGAGCAGGGATTGGGTGGTCAGCCCCGTCACCGCCTCCACATTGGAGTAGAAGCGCGGGTCTTCATGTGCGTTGGTGATGCGCACCGGTTTGCGGTTGTTTACGATCCAACCCGCAATACTGCCATCCAGCGGCACAATGATTCCGCGCCGCGTGGATTCATCCATATTGGTCGATACCTGAAAGTAAAGTTGACGTGAAGCATCGTCATACAACAAAATGGATGCCGCCTCTGCGCCGCTGATCTCCGCTGCGGCATGCACAATGCGCGAAAGCAGGATATCCAAATCCAGGGTGGAAGCGAGATCGCGCGCAATATCGATCAAGCGGCGATACCCATCCAGGCGCTCGGTTTTAATCTCAGCCATTTGCCACTCTCTCCATGATTAAAGGAAGAACCTCTGATACGTCTTCAAAAATCGCCACATCAGCGCGGACGTTCAAATACGTTGGTGTATTGTTGATAATGATCAGGTGTGCGCCGCGATCCAGCGCCTGCATGGGCAACCCCGCCACAGGCAGGACCTCAAGCGACGAGCCCGCCACCAGCATCAAGTCACACTGACGCGCTTCCTGTTGCGCCTTGAACCAGGCAGCTTGCGGTAATTGCTCGCCAAACAGGATCACATCCGGTTTGAGAATCTGGGCGCACTTCGGGCAATGTGGAATCTCGCCGTTTTCCACAAAGGAACCCAGATACGGTTCTGCATTCACCTGATGATAACACTGCGAGCAGGTTAATGTTTGCATCGTACCGTGCATTTCTATGACAGTTTTCGAGCCTGCTTTTTGGTGCAGCATATCAATATTTTGTGTGATGATGGACTTAACGTATCCCCGAGTTTCCAATTCCGCCAATGCGATGTGGGCAGGGTTGGGTTTGGCATTGAATATCTGCGCAGCCAGCGGACGGAACCAGTTGAAAAAATCCTCCGGCTTTGTGCGGAAGGTGGAAAGTGAGGCAACTACCAGCGGTTCATCGCGTGCCCATAACCCCGTTCCCGTCGAGCGGAAATCGGGAATCCCTGAAGAAGTGGACATTCCCGCCCCGGTCAGAATCACAGCATGTTTGGATTGGCGCATCAAATCCGCAGCGAATTCAATACTGGTCTGAACCTGGGCGGAACGGGAATTCATCGCGCTTTTTCGCGCTCGATGATCGCGTCAGCAACCTTGAGGAATTGCTGGGCGGTCATATTGGAGGGTTGTGCCACGACGGCTGGGGTATGCAAACGCGCAGCCTGCACGAACAATTCCGGGGCAGGTGTGATGGTGGCAGCAATCGGATATCCGAGTTGCTTCTGCACCTGCGTCGATGACATCTGCGCTTCGGAACGCTGGCGGTTGTTCAAAACCACATGGATGGTGGATTTGTCGATCCCCAGCAATACGATCTCATCGATCAAAATCTTTGTATGCAGAATACTGCCCGGTACTCCCTCGACCACCACGATCTGTTCGTTGCACATCGGGAGGAGCTTCTGTGCAAAGGTCGGCAGACCAGACCCAAGGTCCAGAACCACGAAGCGGGCAAGGGAAGCAAGGCGTGCTGCCAGCGCCTCAAAATTCCTTACTTCCGAAACGAGTTCCACGTCACGCGGGTTTTCAGAAGAAAGGAAAAGTTTCAAACCTGAATTGTGCGGTAAAAGGATCGCTTGCACCTTCTCACGCGTCACCTCAACCGTCTTGCCTTGCAATATCTCGGTGAGTCCCTTTGGGTTTGATACGCCCAATTCCATACCCAGTGACCCCTGCCCCGGCGTAAGTTCGGCAAGGATCACATCCGATTGGATACGGTTGAACAGCCCCGCCGCCACGTTGGCAGAAAGGGAGGATACCCCCATACCCGCACGGACTGAGATCACACCAACGACATACCCGCGTTGGTCGCTACGCGCGGTTAGACCGGCATCGTCACCCTTTGGGACAGTACGCGCCAAAAGTGACTTAACATGCGCCTGCAATTCGGTCGGATGCGTGGGTTTGGTCAGGTAATCATCTGCGCCGACCTCGAACCCTGTCACCTTGTCGTCCAGTTGGGTTTTGGCGGTAAACATCAGGATGGGAATGGCGGCTGTAGCGGGATTTTTGCGCAGGCGGCGGGTCACTTCGTACCCGTCCATATCCGGCATCATCACATCCAAAAGGATCAGATCCGGGCGGTCTTCCAGCGCCTTTGTCAACCCTTGTGAACCGTTGGCGGCTGCCGCAATTTGATACCCCTGTCTTTGGAGCATCAAACCAACCAGCCGCAGGGTATCTACATCATCATCAATAATCAATATTTTCTCAGGCATAATAATCCTTCATCTTTCAAGAACACAACCAATGCCTGATTATAACGGACAAGCTCTCATATTTCATTAACTGCCCATGCTATAATAAATAGGCAACGGAACAACCGTTCCACCTGAGGGGATGACAGGCTTCGACGGGAGAGGCTGGTTCCGGAATGCGAGCCGAGCGCGCACCGAACTCGTAAACTCAGTGCAAACCTTTAAGTGCCAACAACCGCACTTACGCTGCTATGCCCCTCGCCGCCTAAGGTGAGACATAACAGTCTGGCGTCCTAGGATGCCACGTCCGCCGGCACCGCCCTTCATCGGGTGACGGACCGGGCGAAACAAAGATGGAGTGCCGCGTGTGATTCTGCTAAACACGCGAAAGACCAGCAGATGGTCACAGGCTTACCAGCCCGCCGGGGTGTCTGTGGTGACGATATACGGCAGGCTACGCTCGTAGAGTTCCGAGGGTCGAATCTTTCGGACCCGGGTTCAATTCCCGGCATCTCCACACTTTTGACCAGCAGGGTATACTGCTGGTCAAATTTCTTTAATTGGAGCCGCAATGAAAAATTTCATTTTTATAATTGGATTCCTTACCCTGATCACTGCCTGCCAAAGTGCAAATTCCACACCGATAATTGAACCTGCCCCCACACAAACGCCTCTCCCCACGCCGATCCCTGATACGTCCGCCCCGAGAATTTCCCCCACTGCAACCATTCCACCCACCCCTGAGTCGCTGCCATACTACTTCACCGATGAATTCAACGACGCATCCCCCTACTGGGAAATCCTCCAAACTGGCGGCATGACCGAGCCTGCCTTCGTCTACGAAAACAGCGCCCTGCGCGTTGACATTTCATCGCCAGACACATGGTCCATTGGAATCCATAACGCATACACCTATCCGAATGTTTTCCTGCGCGCCCGGGCATCTGCCAGCCCAACCGGCTCCATCGGCTTGATTTGTAGATACGATGAAGAAGCAGGCTGGTTCGAATACAATGTCTCCAGTGACGGAACCTACAACGCCCTCTACGGACAATGGCTCGCGCCCGGAGTCGTCAAATACACCCCCATCTCCAGTGATCGCAGCGGACTTCTCACTGTCGGCAGTCCCAACTACGAGCTTGGACTCGCCTGCCAGGACAACTACCTCTTCCTCTATGTGAATGATTCGCTTCTTCGCAGATTGGATGTCACCAATTATGGATTAATCGAAGGCAAGATCGGCATTTCTGTGTCCTCCTTAAGAGAAGCGCCCATCACTGTGTTATTTGAGTGGGTACGCGTCGGACTGGAGTGACAGCCCCATAATTTCACAAGCGCGCGCGGGCGACTCGCAGGTCGCCCTATTTTTTATTAAAAACCTACGCACCGTTAACAGAATTCTTGCAGACATCGTTTAAGATGATGGCAGTAAAAACGAATCAGCAAGCGCCCACAAGAGTGGGCACAAGGAGATAATTCATGGGCAAAATCATTGGAATTGACCTCGGCACGACCAACAGCGTTGTATCCGTCATGGAAGGCGGCACACCGACTGTCATCACCACAGCGGAAGGCGGAAGGCTTTGCCCGTCGGTTGTTGCATTCAACAAGAACGGCGAACGCATGGTCGGGCAGACTGCCAAACGGCAGGCGGTTGTGAACCCGGATAACACCATCTACTCCATCAAACGCTTTATCGGACGGCACTACGAAGAGACCGAAACCGAACGCGGCATGGTTTCCTATCAGGTAATTCAGGGACCCACAGGCGACGTACGTGTGAAGGTACCCATTAATGGCAAGGAATATTCCACACAGGAAATAAGCGCAATGGTGCTGGGCAAGCTAAAGGCAGATGCCGAAGCGTATCTCGGCGAAACCGTCACGCAGGCGGTCATCACCGTCCCTGCCTATTTCAACGACAGCCAGCGCCAGGCCACCAAGGATGCAGGCAGGATCGCAGGCTTGGAAGTATTGCGCATCATCAACGAGCCGACAGCTTCCGCTCTTGCGTACGGGCTCGACAAAAAGAAGAATGAAACCATCCTCGTCTTCGACCTCGGCGGCGGTACGTTCGACGTATCCATCCTCGAAGTAGGCGAAGGCGTGATCGAAGTGAAATCCACACATGGCGATACGCACCTCGGCGGCGATGACTGGGATCAGCGCATCGTCAACTGGGCGGCGGATGAGTTCAAAAAGGATCAGGGCATCAACCTTCGCACAGACCGTCAGGCGTTGCAGCGTTTGCGCGAAGCCGCAGAAAAAGCAAAGATCGAACTTTCCACCGTGATGGAGACCGAGATCAACCTGCCCTACGTTACTGCCGATGCCAGCGGACCGAAACATTTGCAGTTGAAACTCAGCCGCGCCAAATTCGAGCAGATGACCGAAGACCTGCTCCAGCGCTGCCGCACCCCATTTGAAGCCGCATTGAAAGATGCAGGCATGACACCCGATAAACTCGATGAAGTGGTACTCGTCGGCGGTTCCACCCGTATGCCGATGGTTTCGGACCTGGTCCGCAAGCTGACGCAAAAGGAACCGAACAAAGGCGTGAACCCCGATGAAGTAGTTGCCATCGGCGCGGCAATCCAGGGCGGCGTGCTCGGCGGCGAAGTGAAGGACATCCTCCTGCTCGACGTGACCCCGCTCTCGCTCGGTGTGGAAACGATGGGCAGCGTAATGACCGTGATGATCGAACGCAACACCACCATCCCCGTCCGCAAAACGGAAACATATTCCACTGCCGCAGACAACCAAACTGCCGTGGACATTCACGTGCTGCAAGGCGAACGCCCCATGGCAAACGACAACATGAGCCTTGGACGCTTCCGCCTTGATGGAATCCCACCAGCGCCGCGCGGCATCCCGCAAGTGGAAGTAACCTTCGACATCGATGCGAACGGCATCCTGCACGTCACCGCGAAAGACAAGGCGACGGCCAAGGAACAGAAAGTCACCATCACCGCATCCACCAACCTGAACAAGAGCGACATCGAACGCATGGTACAGGAATCCAAGCAAAACGAAGCGGTAGATAAGAAACGCCGCGAAATGATCGACGCGAAAAACACCGCAGACAATCTCGTCTACCAGACCGAGAAAGCCCTGCGCGACCTCGGCGACAAAGTTCCATCTGCCGAACGCGGCGAGATCGAGAGCAAGATCAACGACCTCAAAACCGCCGCACAGGGCGACGACATCGACCAAATTCAAAAGGCATCCGAAGCCGCTCAGCAAGCCTTCCACGCGCTCAGCCAGCAGTTGTACGCGCAAGATCAACCACAGGCCCAGCCCGAAGGCGGACCCTCCACGCCCCCGCCACAAGATGGCGATGTGATCGACGGTGAAGTAAAAGAGTAATGCGAAAAACGTAATACGTGATTCGTTTTTCGCAATCGAGACCCTAAGATTTCCATAATCTTGGGGTCTTTCCTTTCATGTATAATCTTTTTCATGCTTATCAATAAAAACAAAAAATTCAAAAAACTCTGGCTCATCCCCATTGGGCTTTTGACCATCCTCCTTGTGTACTTCCTGCCGCCTGTGCGCAGCCGCCTCGAATGGCGTCTTGATGCCCTGCGGACGCAGATTATTTACCTCTTCAATCCGCCCAGCGAAGCAATCTTCCAACCAAGTGAACTAAATCCCTTGACTGTGGAAACCGCCGTTGGAACCGCCCGCGCCGAAATGATGCTAACCCTGACGCCCGCCTCGACCTCCACGGCGCAGCCTGATTCTGCATCCACGCCGACAGCCACCCCCGAACCGCCCCCTGCCCAAGCCATTCTTGATGGCATCACCTACGTTGACCAGCACAACCGCTGGAATTACTGCGGCCCCGCCAACATAACCATGGCGCTTAACTTCTGGGGCTGGCAGGGTGACCGCGACGATGTCGCCAGGGTCATCAAACCCGGCTCGCCCGACACCAGCAAAAATTTCATCGAACGCGGCTTGCCTGATAAAAATGTCATGCCGTACGAAATGGTGGATTTTGTCAACGAACAGACAGAGTACCGTGCCCTCTATCGTCACGGCGGCGACATGGAACTGATCAAACGCCTGATCGCGGCGGGATTCCCCGTCGTGGTTGAAAAAGGGTACTACGAACGTGATTACACTGGCAAAATAGACTGGCTCGGTCACTACCTTTTCACCACCGGCTACGATGATGCCAAAGGCGGATTCATCGTGCAGGATGCCTATCTGAAACCCGGCAAAGACCTGCTGAGCAAATATGAAGAATACGAAGACGGCTGGCGCTCTTTCAACTACCTCTTTATGGTCATCTATCCGCCGGAGCGTGAAGCAGAGGTGCTCACCCTGCTCGGTCCCTGGTCAGACTCGCAATGGGCTGCCAGAAACGCGTTGGAAACCGCAGAGAGGGAGATCCAAACCCTGAGCGACAACAACCGTTTCTTCGCCTGGTTCAACAAAGGCACCAGTCATGTTGCGTTGAATCAATATACTGATGCTGCTGTCGCCTACGATCAGGCATTCCGCGACTATGCCAGTTGGGATACCACCACGGGCAACCGCCCCTTCCGCATGATGTGGTATCAAACGGGTCCATACTTCGCCTACTATTACGCAGCCCGCTATCAGGATGTGGTCAATCTTGCCAACACCACCCTCAACGACACCATCTCCACGCCCACCCTCGAAGAGTCCCTGCTCTGGCGCGGACGGGCCTACTACATGATCGGTAACACCCCCGCCGCCATCGCGGACTACCGCGCCGCGCTGCAAGTCCACATGAACTGGTTCCCTGCGGTACAGGCGTTGCAGGAGTTGGGAGCGCAGCCGTAGGATAGTTGGGTAGTTGGGTAGTTGAGTAGTTGGGTAGTTGGGTAGTTGAGTAGTTGGGTAGTTGAGTAGTTGGGTAGTTGGGTAGTTGAGTCCATTGCAAAAACCAATGAAACTTCAAAAGGAGGAGATTAAGATGGCGAAAATTGAGCGGTTTGAGGATTTGCAGAGTTGGCAGAAGGCACGACAACTTGCAAATTTGATCTACGATTTGACGGAACACCAGGACTTTACCAAAGATTTTCGCCTGCGAGGGCAGATACAGGATGCGGCTGGTTCAATCATGCATAACATTGCTGAAGGCTTTGACGCAGGCACAAACCCTGAATTCATCCGCTTTTTGAAAATAGCCCGCCGCTCTGCCAGTGAAGTACAATCCGAACTATACCTGGCGCTTGACCGAACCTATATCACCCAGGAAGAACTTAACACCGCCTACAACCTCGCAACAGAGACCAAACGCCTCATCAACGGCATGATCGCCTATCTGCGCAAATCAAAACCACCCAAACCAACTACCTAACTATCCAACTCCCAAACTATGAAACTACTCCACTTCGCAGACGCGCATATTGACATGGCTAACTACGGACGGCACGATCCCGTTTCGGGTCTGCCTCTGCGCGTGCTGGATTTCCTCAAATCGCTTGATACCATCGTGGATACCGCCATCGCCCGCAAAGTGGACATGGTCATCTTTGCGGGAGACGCCTACAAAGACCGTTCCCCCGCTCCGACGTTCCAGCGCGAATGGGGCAGGCGCATCATGCGACTGGCAGAGGCGCATATTCCCACCCTGTTGCTGGTCGGCAACCATGACATTTCTCCCGCCGTTGGGCGCGCCCATGCCTTGCAGGAATTCAAAACCCTGCAAGTGCCATTCGTCAAAGCGCTGGATGCTCCCACACTTCTAAAGCCCGAAGACCTGTGGGGGTTGCCTCTGCAAGTCATCGCCATGCCGTGGATCGCGCGCTCTGGCTTAATGGCGGCGACGGGCGAGACGAACTCATCTGAGGCATTTAGCCGCATCGAAGAAAATATGGGACAGTTGATCGAGGGGTGGATCGAAGACTGCGACCCATCCCTGCCGATCATCCTCACTGCGCACGCCTCCATCGAAGGGGCAAAGTTTGGCGGGGAGCGCTTGGTGATGCTCGGCAATGACCTTGTACTCACTGGAAGTTTGGTGAAAAATCCAAAACTCAGTTACGTGGCAATGGGACACATCCACAAGCCGCAGGATGTGAACGAAGGACATCAGCCGCCGGTGGTGTACCCCGGCTCCATCGAACGCGTGGATTTTGGCGAAGCGAAGGAAGACCGCTTCTTTGTCATCGCGGATGTGGAAAAAGGCAGGGACACCAAAGTAGAGTGGCATCAACTCACAGCGGTGAGAAAGTTCATAGACCGCCGAACAGTTTTGAGGTCGAGTGAAGAAGCGACCAAGTCCCTGATCGAAGCGTTACCCAGCCCGCAGGAAATGTCCGATGCGATTGTGCGGCTCGTGGTCGAATATCCAAGAGAGTGGGATTCGTTGATCGACGAATCTGCGCTGCGGAAATATGCCGAGGGTACGTTTGAACTTCATCTCGTCAAACGCCCGCAGAGTGACGCGCGGGTACGCATCCCAGAGGGACAGGTGGTGAGCAGTTTGAGCCCGTTGGAATTGCTTGAACAGTATCTCGTCTCGGCAAAAACGGCAAACGCTGATGAGTTAAAAAAACTCGCACAGGAGATCATCTCAAACGACTCACCCAACACTTGACACCTGACACTTGACACCTGACACCTGACGCCTGATACTTGGGCATCCCATCTTCGTGAGGTCATAATGCCCAAGGAACATTCACGTTATCGCTGGTTCGTGGTTGTTGTGTTTTTCTTTTTCATGCTGCTGCACCAGACCGATAAATTGATGATCGGTTCGCTGCAAGTACAGATCAGCGAAGATTTTGGAATTAGCAATACACAATGGGGGTTGGTCAACTCGGGCGCGTTGATCGTCGCCACCATCCTGTACCCGATCTGGGGATATTTATACGACCGCTACGCCCGCGCCAAACTGCTGGCATTCGCCTCACTAATTTGGGGAGCGACCACCTGGCTCAACGCCATTGTGCGCACCTTTGGCGGGTTTTTGGTCACACGCGCATCCACCGGCATCGACGACTCCTCTTATCCAGGTTTATATACCCTGATCGCCGATTATTTCGGTCCGAACCTGCGCGGGAAGATCTACGGCATTCTTCAGCTTGCTCAACCCCTCGGTTATCTCGTCGGCATGATCCTGGCGCTGATGGTCGCTCCGCTCATCGGCGGGTGGCGTTCCATATTTTTCATCACAGGCTCACTGGGGCTGGTCATCGCTGTTCTCATCTATTTCTTTGTAAAAGACATGCCGCGCGGCAAAGCCGAACCCGAGTTCGAGAATATGGCAGAGATGCAGACCTTCAAATTCTCGTGGCACGAAGCAAAGCAGATCTTCAAAAAGAAAACCATGTGGTTCATCTTTGCCCAGGGCTTCGCGGGCGTCTTCCCGTGGAACGTGATCACCTTTTTCTTCTTCGCCTATCTCGAACGTGAACGCGGTTACGACGCGGGCAGTATCCTCTTCACCATGGCTCCCGTCATCCTCATCCTGGCCAGCGGATATTTCGTCGGCGGCGCGTTGGGCGATTTCGCCTTCAAACGCACCAACAAGGGTCGCATCATCGTTTCCAGCATCGGCGTTTTGATGGGCGCGGTTTTCATTACCCTTGCCATCACCACGCCCATCGAAGCAAGGACTCAGTTTTTCATCTTCATGTGTCTCACCGCCATCTTCATGCCGCTCTCTTCGGCAAACGTCATCGCCACCGTGTATGACATCACCGTCCCCGAAGTCCGCTCGACGGCGCAAGCCACCGAATACTTCGTCGAAAACGCGGGTGCGGCATTCGCCCCCATCCTCACCGGTCTCATCGCCGACGCCATCGATCTCAAGACCGCCATCCTGCTCATCTGCGTCGTGGCATGGGGCTTGTGCTTCTTCTTCTACCTCGGCGCGCTCTTCACGATTGACAAGGACACACAGGACCTCCGTCACCAAATGCAAGACCGCGCCAGGGCGATGTAACCCACGCCTCACCCTTAAGCGGAGTTGCAGTCACGGGTGAATGTCGCGCAGATTCCCATCTATACCCAGCGCGGGCATGATATGACCGTGGGCATTATATGAGCTGCCGCCTGCAATTGTCGTTCATGCAGGGCCGCGCGCGATGGGTGCCGGTTTTTTGTGTAGACCTGCTGGCAGGATGGTATAATTTCGCCGCTATTTCTGTAATTTCCCCACAGTTGTGGTCATTTGTTGAAGGAGAACGACATGTCTGGTCATTCCAAGTGGTCTACCATTAAACGAAAGAAGGGCGTGGCAGATGCCAAGCGCGGCGCGATCTTTACGCGCCTTGCCCGTGAGATAACGATTGCGGCGCGCGAAGGCGGCGACCCCGATAGCAACTTCCGCCTGCGGCTCGCGGTGGACAAAGCCCGCGCCGAAAATATGCCGAAGGACAATATCGAACGCGCCATCAAAAAGGGCACGGGTGAAGATAAAGATGCTGGTGTATTCGAAGAATTCACCCTCGAAGGCTATGGACCAAATGGATCGGCGATCCTGGCCGCCTGTGTGACGGATAATCGCAACCGCACCATCTCCGAAGTACGGCACGCCTTCAGCAAGTCGGGCGGCAACATGGCGGAAGCAGGCGCGGTGGCATGGCAGTTTGACCGCAAATGTTATTTTTCCTTCCCTGCAAGCCAGTTATCATTCGACAAAGCCTTCGACCTCGGTGTGGAAGCTGGCGCGGATGATGTTTTGGACGGCGGCGAAGAGATCGAGATATTTGGCCCTGTGGAAACCTTCAAGACCATTTTGGATGCGCTTCAAAATATCAAAGTCCAGCCGAGCGAGGCGGGGCTGCGCATGGTTCCCAAGCAGGAATTGGAACTGAATGTGGAAGATACCCTGCAAGTATTAAGAGTCGTTGAAAATATCGAAGACCTCGACGATGTGCAGGATGTGTTCCACAATGTGAAAGTTTCGGATGACGTGCTGGCGGCGTTGGAAGCGGCATAATTCTTAAACACAAAGAACACCAAGGTCACAAAGGGAAACAACCTTTTCAGGCATTTCCTTTGTGACCCTCGTGTCCTTTGTGTTTAATTTTCGTTACGAAAACAATTCGATTTTCTTTTTTCGCGGGAGAGCCTTGATGGCTCTCTCACGTTTTAAGGCGGTGATTTTATCAGGCTGGGGTTCGAGGTACACCAGTTTCACCGGGCGGCGGGTCTTGGTGTAGCGCGCGCCTGTCCCTTTGTTGTGTTGTGCAAGGCGGCGTTCGGGGTCGGTGGTCCAGCCGGTGTAGTAGGTTCCATCGGCGCATTCGAGAATGTAGCAAAAGCAGGTCATCCGTCTCTGCGGGTGGATTGTCCAAACTTCGAGCCGAACAGGCGCTGCATGAAGGTTAACTTTTCAACGGGCTTATCGTCCAAGCCGCTCCAATCGCCTGCGCCGCGTTCGCTGATCCAGTTTTTGCGTCCCTGTTGGGCGGAGATCAAACGTTTTTTGAGAGACTCATTATCCTCGTTTTCGAGGTCGTCGCGCAGTTCAACGAGGGAATTGATCAACCTGTCCAGGCTATGCACGACATTCTGCCGATTCTGCAATGTCAACATGCTTAATGATTCGGCATCGTCCGCTTCAGAGAACGCGGAGGTGACGGAATAATAGGCACGACCCGCCACTTTGCGGACTTCCTTCCAACCAGGCTGATTGACCGTGGCGCTCAATAACGCCGCAGAGGTCAATTGCGGAAGAAGATGCGCAGACGCCATCAAACCATCCGATTCAACGGGGTCTGTCATGACGACGGTCGCACCGATCAGGCTGACAAGATCGGAAACCAATTTCATTGCAGCGCCAGGCGTTCCAGAAGGGGCTGAAAGGAGGAAAGCGCTCTTCTCGAAGAGATCAGCCCGGGCGGAGTCCAGACCCGAATCCATACGGTTGATATATTTCGGCCCCACAGCAGGGGCGAGTCCCACATAGTAACAGTGCGCGGGCAGGAGTTCCTTTGCCCAGTTCACCACTTCCGATTTGACGGGGGTGAAGTCAACCACCACAGCATCCTTTTTGATATCTTGGGCAATGAAGCCAAATGTTTCGCGCACTTGATGGATGGGAATGGCAAGCACGATCAGGTCGGCGTTTTCCACCGCAGCGGGCAGGTTATGATTAGTGGCATCCACCGCGCCCTTTTGTTTTGCCAGTCGTTCGGCGCTGAATTCCTTGTCATGACCGGTAACAAAGACCCTGTCTTTATGAGCCGCAAGCGCCAGCCCCAACGAAGCCCCCGTCTGTCCCAGTCCGATGATCGTAATTTGTACAGGCATGTTATCCTCACAGCAGTTTGATGACGGGATTATACTGTGCTTGTCCCCTTAAAGTACGAGAACCGCGGACGCCGACCGCGGTTCTCTTTGAAAGGAGGAGAAGAGAAATCACCTTACAGCCCCAAATTTATCATGATTGTCTCAAAACAACTTGACGGGAAACCTACGACTGCCCTACGATTGTCCGACAATTAACAAGTTTGTAATTGATTTTGGATAAAGGACGACAAAATGACCTCTCGTAAAATTTATCTTGGCGAATTGAACGGCACGCCCCTCGGTGATTTGCGCCTCGCAGCCTCCGACCTGGGCCTGGTTGCCATCGAATGGGCAGACTCTCAGCCCAAACTGCTTGCCTACCTGCTCCACCGCCTGAAAGCGACTGTGGAGGAAAGCCAAAAACACACTCACCCCTACACAAAAGAACTCAGCGACTATCTAAAGGGAAAACGGCGAGATTTTTCTTTTGCCATTGATTGGTCCACCCTGCGGCCATTTCAGCGGGAAGCGCTCAAAGTTGTCTACGAAATCCCCTACGGCGAAACCCGCACCTATGCCGACATCGCCGCCCAGATCGGGCGTCCCCATGCCTATCGCGCTGTCGGGCGGGCAAACGCCACAAATCCCATGCCGCTCGTCATCCCCTGTCACCGCGTCATCGGCAGGGATGGAGGACTCCACGGCTACGGCGGCGGAGACGGATTACCTACAAAGGAATGGCTGTTGAAAATGGAAGGGGCGGTGATGACGTGATGGAAAAAATAATTACAACCCCGGCGTAAACTTCTGCTCCCACTCTGCGATGGCGGCGCGGATGGCGGTTTTGATGTCGGCATCGGGCACATCATCAATGGACGGGTATTTGGTCAAACCAACGATCACTTCCACCGCGCCATCGGGGGATTCGTGCAGACTGATCCCTTTGTGTTCGAGCGGAGTGTTGATCAGGCGGGCTTGCAGAACAGAGTCGATCTGCCCCACAATGCTAAGGGGAGCAATAATGGGCTTATCTTCTATTTTCTTGGCGGGATTGAGGGCAGATGCCAGCGTGGGTTTGACAGGCTCAACCGTCGTTGGCGGCGCGGGACGGGAGATCGGTCTCTGCGGGGTAACTGCTTGAAAGGTGGAAACAGGTGCGGGCGGAGTCTGCGGCGCGGCAGGTTTGGGAGCAGGAGCCTGCTGGGGCTGTCCGCCTTCGAGGTAGGGGCGAATAAAACTGAGCAGGTCGATCAGGCGTTTCTTTTTATCGGGGGATAATGCACCCATAACAAGCGAACCGTCCATTTCCAGCGTGTAACGACCGGCATCATTTTTCAAACGCAATAGACCGGGATCATCCTGCGCCGAGGCTTGAGACACAAGCGCGATCTTCTCCTCGGCTCTGCGAATTTTATCTTCCGCTTCGCGCATCTTGATCTCGGAGTTTTTTTCAGCCGCCTCTATTTTTTTCGCTGTGCGGTTGTTTGAATCAAAAAAGCCGATGACCCAGCCAATGATCAGCCCAAGCAGCAAGCCGATCACAGCATAAAAAACGGGGGACGGGGAAAAATTAATTCCTTCGGTCATGGTTCTACCTCAAACGTTGACATGTTGGGCAGATGTGCGTGCCGCGCTGTCCGACAAAAAGTTTTTGGATCTCCGTGCCGCACACCTGGCAGGGTTTGCCTTCACAATCATACACGCGAAAATAATTCTGATAACTACCGCCGCGATAGACCCAGTCGATGCTGGCGCCGTTGCGGCGGATGCCTTCCTTAAGCACGGAGCAGATCGCTTCATACAACGCCTCAGCCTGTTTCACCGAAACAACATTCGACACCGCGAGAGGATGCAGTTTCGCAATGTGCAAGGCTTCATCGGTGTAGATGTTGCCCAGCCCGGAGAGGAAGGCTTGATCGAGCAGCAATGGCTTCAACTGACGTTTACGCTTGCGCAGGTTTTCATACAGCCATTGCGGAGTGAAATCCTGCTCCAGAGGTTCGGGCCCCAGTTTGGAAAATATAGTGGACGGGTCCTTCACCAGCCAGATGCGCCCAAACTTGCGGGTATCGTTGAAAGCGAGATATTTTTTGTTTGAAAAATGCAGGATGAGCCTGTCGTGCTTTTCCGGCTGTTCCTCGCGCTTACGAATAATTATATCCCCGCTCATGCGTAAGTGAATGAGTAAATGGTAGTCCGTTAGCACGATATTGAGATATTTCGCGCGACGAGTGACATCCCCCACTTTTTGACCGACGACCTGCTCCCTGAATTGCCGTACCGATGGAGTGGCAAGCGTCCGTGTCCAATTCAAATCTGCAGAGACGATGCTCCTGCCGACCAACTCGGGCTTGATCGCGCGCGCAATGGTTTCAACTTCAGGGAGTTCAGGCATGTTTTAGCGGTTAGCGATTGGCGTTTAGCTGTTGGCGGTTGACTAAAAGCGAACCGCTAACCGCCAACCACTATTTTACTCGTTGAACATCTCACCAACCGAGCGTCCCTCGTGGGCGCGGCGGATGACTTCACCCAGCAGCGAGGCGACGGAGAGCACGGTAATCTTCCCTTCGAGATACTTCATCTTTTCAGAAGAAAGCGGCGCGGAATCTGTTGTGATGATCTGTTTGATGGGCAGGGAAGCGAGGCGTTCCGCACCGTCACGCGAGAGAATGGCATGCACGAACACCAGATAGATATCGCGTGCGCCATTCTGCTTGACGACATGCACCGCCTGCGCGATGGAACCGCCTGTATCCACTTCATCATCCACAATAATCACATCGCGGTCTTTCACTTCACCGATCAGGGTCAATGCCTCGGCTTTGGAATCATTTCCCATTCTGCGCTTCTCGATGAACGCGATGGGCATGTCCATATCCGCCGCATAGTTACGTCCCTTTTTCGCAAAGCCAAGGTCCACAGACACGACCACCGGGTCCTGCATATCCTGGCGGAGGTTGGTATTAATATGCTCGATCAACAAATGAGAGGAAGTCAACACATCCCCCGGGACGGAGAAGAAACCCTGAATTTGACCCGCATGTGGATCGAGCGTCATGTAGCGATCTGCTCCCGCCGCTTCAATCATATCCGCCACGAGGCGCGCGGTGATTGGCACACGCGGCTGGTCCTTTTTATCCGAACGTCCATAACACAGGTAGGGAACCACCGCCGTGATGCGCGCCGCCGAATCCAAACGCAGGGTCTGGATCATGATAAGCAATTCCATCAGGTTTCGATGCACCGGCGAGGATGTGGTCTGGATCACGTACACATCCTGTCCGCGCACACTGCCCTGTAATTTCACGAACAAATTCTCGTTCGGGAACTCGATCACGTCCACGCCACTCAATGGCTGACCGAGATAATCTGCGATCTTTTGCGCCAGGTCTGGCGAGCCGCTCCCTGCAAACAACTTGATACCACCGTACACTTTCAAATCATGATGACCATGATGCATTGCTCTCACTTCTCCTTTTTTCGATTCGTCCATTCAGAGCGTAAAACGCTCATAATCAGGACATCATCGTATTTTCCAGATTTATACACCGCCTCGCGCAGGCGGCCTTCCAGTACAAAACCAGCCTTTTCATACGAACGTACTGCGCGCACATTGTCGGCGTAGACTCGCAAAGAGAGGCGAAACAGGTTCAAGGTCTCGAATCCGTGGCGCAGCAACAGAGTCATCGCTTCCGCGCCGTAGCCTTTATCCCATTCCTTTTTGTCGCCGATCATGATCCCCAACTCAGCGCTCCGGTTTGGCATCTCAATCCCGAACACACCGCAATTACCGATCAACTTCCACGCCTTCCCCTTGCGGATTTCAATGGCGAGCGGTTTTTCATTCTGCTCGCGCCGGGCATTAAACCAACTCTCTTCATCCGACATCGACATCGGCAGGGACAACGCAAGCCCGCGTGTGACTTCAGGGTCGTTCACATATTCATGGAACGTCTTGATATCCTCGCGCTCCACCGCGCGCAACCGAACCCGCTCACCATAGATGATACTCATTTCAACCTTCCATTCAATAACACCTTCACCGCTTCCCAAGGCGAAACACGCCGCTGGATGACCTGTTCAAGGACTTCCTCATATTGTTTTTGAGGGACGTCCTCTCGAAACCGATTCATCAACGAATCGCGGATCAACGCCTCCAACTCGGCCTCGAGCCTGGTTCGTTCACGAGCGGCCCAATCCCCACTCTGACGGAGATGCTCCACATGCCGCGCAATCGCCCCGGCCAGTTCCACGATGCCCTTTCCCTCCGTGGACACCGTCCGCTGGATGGGGGGAATCCACAAATTCGGATTCGCATGTTCCTTCGGAACGGACACGCTCATATATGCGCCATGATGCTTGAAGACACGCTCCGTCGGGTGCGCCAACTCCAGCATGGACTTGAGCGCCTTCTCCGCGCTTTCCACGCCCGGGCGGTCGGCTTTGTTGATGACGAGAATATCCGCGATCTCCAGGATACCGGCTTTAATAGCCTGAATGTCATCACCGAGACCGGGCGCTTCCACCACCAGCGTCGTATGCGCGAGGCGGGCAATATCCACTTCACTTTGCCCCGCGCCGACGGTTTCCACAATGATGATGTCGAACCCTGCCGCATCGAAGACCTGCGCCATGTTGGCAGTTGCCTGTGCCAACCCGCCCAGCGAACCGCGCGAAGCCATCGAGCGGATGAACACACCGGAGTCGCCGGAAAGGTCGCGCATGCGCACGCGATCACCCAGCACGGCCCCACCCGTAAACGGACTGGACGGATCCACTGCCACAATCGCCACGCGTTTATCATCCACTTTACGGTAATGCTGCGCCAGTTGATTCACCAGCGACGATTTCCCCGTACCCGGGGCGCCCGTCACACCAATGAGATGCGCCTGGCCGGTATACGGAAATAATTCGATTAAAGCAGCGCGTCCTGCGGGGGAGTTGTTTTCCACCTGGGTAAGCAAACGCGCCAGCGCTAGTCGGTCACCGTCAAGAATGGCTTGGGAAGTATTCATGGAATTCAACAGATTTCGTTAAGTCATTTCGTTACAACAAAAACACAGAGCCTGCGCTCTGTGTAGGGGAAGGCAGGCTACCCTGCCATTGCCGTTTGAACATCGCGAATAATATCTTCGGTGGAGGCTCCGGGACCGAAGACCCCAGCCACCCCCATTTCTTTCAAACGGAGCATGTCTTCATCGGGGATGATGCCTCCGAGAAAGACCTTGACGTGTGTCTGCCCGTTCGCCCGCAGCAATTCCATGATGCGCGGGGTCAACGCCATGTGCGCGCCGGAGAGAATGGACAAACCAACCACATCCACATCCTCCTGCAGCGCAGCTTCGGCGATCATTTCGGGAGTCTGGCGCAAGCCGGTGTAGATCACTTCCATGCCGGCGTCACGCAGGGCGCGCGCAACCACCTTCGCACCGCGATCGTGACCATCCAGCCCGGGCTTTGCAACTAATACTCGTATCTTCTTTTCGGTCATTATTCCTCCGAAGGAAATATCGTCGTGATTATACTATGTATCACAATTGGAGTTTTCCACCCATCAAGGATGTTAAACAGTAACCGGGTCATCGCCAAAATGACCCGGTTTTTTACACACCATCTTCGCTGGACGGCGGCGGCGTGACATTGCCATAATCCAGCACCGGGCGCATTTGCGTACCGCCCTCCGGTGGGCCAATGATCTTTTTATCTTCCATCATATCCACAATGCGGGATGCGCGGGTATAGCCAATGCGCAAACGCCGCTGCAACATGGATACAGAAGCGCGTCCCTCCTTGCGGATGATTGCCACGGCTTCCTCGAACAGTGGATCTCCTTCGACCTTTCCAACCTCCTCCCACAAGGGAGTTTGCTTTAGCGGCACATTTTCGGGGATCGTATCCGCGGGCGCGCCTGCTGTGGCATAGGGGCTGGCATTGCCCGCCTGGTCACGCCAATATTCCACCAGCCGCTGGATCTCCGTATCAGAGACGAACACACCCTGCAAGCGGACCGGCGCGGGCGCATCGGGGGCCTGATATAGCATGTCACCACGCCCAAGCAGACGCTCCGCCCCAGGCTGATCGAGGATGACGCGGCTGTCGGTGTTGGACGCCACGGCGAATGCAATGCGCGCCGGGAAGTTGGCTTTGATGAGACCCGTCACCACATCCACAGAGGGACGCTGGGTGGCGAGGATCATGTGAATACCCGTAGCACGCGCCAGTTGCGCGAGGCGCGTGATGGTCTTTTCGGTTTCATCGGGGGCGATCATCATCAAATCTGCCAACTCGTCAATGACGATGACCAGATACGGCAGTTTCTTTTGCCCCTGCAATTTCATCTTGGCGTTGTAATCGGTGATGTTACGCGAGCCGACTTGCGCGAACATGTGATACCGCTTGTCCATTTCACGCGTCATCCATTGCAGCGCGCCAATGACACGGTCCATTTCCACGACGACGGGACCGAGCAAATGCGGCACGCCGTTGTAGCCCGTCAACTCCACGCGTTTGGGATCGACCAGCACGAGGCGCAGGTCATCGGGGGTGTTGTACATCAGCATACAGGTCAGGATCGAATTGACACAGACCGATTTACCGGAACCTGTCGTACCTGCGATCAGCATGTGCGGCATGTTATCGATACTGGTGACGATGGGACGGCCTGCCACGTCGCGCCCCAACCCGAAACCCAATGGCTTCTTGTAATTCCTGTAAACTTCGCTCTCCAAAATATCGCGCAGCGCCACCATGGCCATTTCTTCGTTCGGCACTTCAATACCAACGTAACTGTGACCGGGCACAGGCGCTTGAATGCGGATGCGCGGCGCGGCGAGGGCGAGCGCGAGGTCGTCGGAAAGGGATGCGATCTTGCTAACACGGACTCTTGTGCGCACGCCGCCACGAGTTTCGACAAAGAGCGGCTCCACGCCAAATTGCGTGATCGAAGGTCCGCTGCTGATGGCTACCACCTGTGCAGGCGCGCCAAAGGAGGCAAGCGTGTCTTCAATGAGACGCGCGCGTTGTTGGATAAATTCCTCGTTGGAGGCTGGCACACTGCCTTCATCGAGGATGTCGGCGATGTCTGGCAGTTTCCATTCGATGATGGTGGGGCCGCTGCGGGTTTGCACAGGCTGGACAGGGACACTGACCGTGCCCTGCACGTTCGGCATGGCGGAGGAATCTATCGGGGTGAATCCGTTTTCAGAAACAGAATCAGGCGAAGTTGTGGGAAGAGGCGCGAGCGGTTTTTGTAGATGTCCGCGTAGTTTGTCGATCCATGGGGTGAGCCAGAGGAACAGATCCGCTACGGGTTTTTCCAGAGCCACGGCAATGCCGAGGATGAGCCATGCGACCAGCGCGATGAATGCGCCAAGTGGACCAAATGCCGCCCAGAGAAAACGCTGGAACAATCCGCCAAGCGCGCCGCCGCCTGCGCCGGTGAGGGCTACGGCTTCGGCGGTTTCAGCGCTGGAGACAAGGGAATGAAGAACGGTGAGCAGCCAGAGGAAAAGGATGACACTGCCGATGGCGCGTTCGGGGTCGAGCGGCGGGATGCGCTCGATCTTGCGGAAGACAAGCCAGAGACCAAAGACGAGCAAACCGATGGGCAGGATGTACATGCCCCAGCCAAATATTTGCGAGAGGAAAAAGATCGCGCCGCCAATCAGTGCGGAACGATTGGCGGAGATTAAACCAAGAAAAACAACAATGCCGACAAACGCGAGGACAATGCCGATCACATCCAATTTGCGTTCGGCTGAGAGGGCTTCCCACAGGGTCGGTTCGTGCTGCGGCGGGGCGGCAGGCGCCTTATGCTTTGGCGCAGATTTTCCCTGCGAAGCTCCTCTTTTTTTGGGTGGGAGGGTTTTTCCTGCTGGTTTTGAATTCTTTTTTGGGGGAGTGGAGGGTTTTAGAAGTGGCATTTCGATACTTCGACAGGCTCAGTACAAACTTCGACAGGCTCAGTATAAACTTCGACAGGCTTAGTACAAGTTTTCGATTGCGTAATTCGTAAAGAAAGCGGTTCGAGGATTATAGCACAAATGGTCTGTTTTCTTTAAGGTACAATTGCAGGGGGTGTACGCAAAGGTTGTCAGCGGCAGTCGCTCAAGCCGCCGTCCTCGGCGGCGTTTTGCGAGGGAAACCCTGCGCCGGGGAAAGTGCCCAGAATGGGTACGGCGCAGGGAGCAAATTGCCTGACATGGTTTGCTTGCACAC
>JAUXWL010000090.1 GCA_030680155.1 Anaerolineales bacterium | reverse complement strand
GCGGGATTTTTGCGTATTTGATTACATCTTGCATTTCACAGAGCGAGGAACATCACAAACAAAAGCGTCGGCTTACGGGTACAATTCGCGCCATGTTAAAAAACAAATCCCCGCTCATTCCATTTTTTATCACCATCCTTGCAATCGTGATTTTGACCTTGCTCAGTCCCGAGGAAAAATCACTGGGATCGAACGTCCGCCTCGTGTACCTGCACGGAGCCTGGGTGCTGACCGCGGAGATATTTCTGCTCCTTGCGGCTCTCGCGGGACTTTTAGGCCTGGTTCTGCAACGGGACATCTTCCACGCCTGGAGCGCCGCACTCGGGCGGACAGGCATCCTCTTCTGGATCACCTACCTGCCGCTTTCCCTGCTCGCCATGCAAGCCAACTGGAACGGACTCTTCCTTGCCGAGCCGCGTTTCCGTCTCGCCATGACCTTCGCAGTTACAGGCATCCTGCTTCAGGTCGGCTTGTGGATAATGAATACAAAATGGCTGACCTCGCTGGCAAATATTCTCTTCGTCATTGTCCTGCGAGTCATCTTCGCCACTGCTGAGAATATCATGCATCCGCCGCCATCGCCCATCTTCAACTCAGGCTTGTGGAATGTCATCTTCTTTTTCGTAGCGCTCAACCTGCTGGCATGGGTTGCGGGCTTCTTCCTGACAAAATTCTTCGCGCGAATTCAACCTGAAAAGGCATAGCCAACTTGCGCCTTCGCTATCAGCTTGTTATTTTCATGTTCCTGCGCGCCATCCTGAACACTGCTCACAGGATGGTGTATCCATTTTTGCCCATCTTCGCGCGCGGCTTGGGAGTGGACCTATCGACCATGTCCCTGCTGATGACAGCGCGTTCCCTGCTTGGGGCAACAAGCCCGCTCTTTGCGCCCATTGCAGACCAGCGCGGCAGGAAATTTGGCATGCTGACGGGAACCGCTGTTTTTACACTCGGCGTGGGACTGGTGGTCATTTCCCCCTCCGTATGGACGCTCGCAATTGCGCTCATGCTCGCCATGGTCGGAAAATACATGTTCGACCCCGCCATGCAAGCTTATTTCGGAGACCGCATCCCCTATCATCAGCGTGGAACAGCCCTGGCAGTCACCGAAGTGGCGTGGTCGATGTCGTTCATTATTGGTGTTCCCGTGGTGGGGTTTCTGATTGACCGTTTCGGCTGGGCTGCGCCATTTCCATTTTTCACTGTGCTTGGGCTTGTCATATTTTTTGTCATCTGGCGCATCATCCCACGGGAAGATCCGCATCACGAACCCACCTCCAACTCCCGTGACGGATATCGTGCCATTTTCACTTCCATACCCGCACTGGCGGGAATTTCCATTGCACTATGGGCGAGCGCAGCGAATGAACTGGTCAATGTCATTTTTGGGGTTTGGCTGGAGGATTCATTCGGACTGAAGATCATCGCGCTGGCTGGAGCATCCGCTGTAATCGGCATTTCCGAACTCAGCGGAGAGGGATTGGTGGCCCTGACCACCGACCGCCTCGGCAAACCCCGCGCGTTGGCAATCGGTCTTACCGCCAATGCATTCGCCTCGCTCCTGCTCCCCTTCATTGGGCAAACCCAAACTGGGGCCCTGATCGGGTTATTCCTCTTTTACATCACCTTTGAATATGTCATGGTCAGCCACATCCCCATGATGACGGAACTCGTCCCCTCAGCACGGGCGACCATGCTCTCCATGAACGTCACCGGGCACGCGCTAGGGCGTGCGCTGGGGGCATTTCTGGCGGGTTTCATCTACCAGCCGTTTGGCTTTCTGTTCGTGGCATTAACCGCCGTGCTCTTCAATGTCGCAGGTCTGCTGGCGCTGCGACGAATGCAGAAGGGATAACAAAC
>JAUXWL010000086.1 GCA_030680155.1 Anaerolineales bacterium | reverse complement strand
AGATTCAACTGATAGGTTTCGGGCACAGCCGATTGCACAAAAATGGTGCTGACATTCGGGTCAATGCCGACGGCGAGATAGTCCAGCACGATCTCGCGGATGAAAGTGGGAATATCTTTGATGTATTGAGGTTCGGGCTTGGTGGTCAGCGTGTGCAAATCCGCGATGATGAAGAAGGAGTCGTATTGATGTTGCAATCGCACGCGGTTTGCCAGCGAGCCGACATAATGTCCGAGGTGCAGGCGTCCTGTGGGGCGGTCGCCGGTGAGGAGGCGGGGTTTTTGTGTCATTGTTTAGGTTCCTTTCAAATTAAGGATGAAGGATGAATTATGAGGGATGAAGAAAAGATCAAAGGCAAAAGGCGAATGGTTTTCATTCATCCTTTATCCTTCATCATTCATCCTTGGCTCTCCGCTACATCAATCGCCTTCAACATCGCACTTGCCTTATTCACCGTCTCTTGAAACTCCGTCATCGGGTTCGAGTCCGCAACGATGCCTGCGCCTGCTTGCACGCTGACTTTGTCCCCGCGTCCGACCATCGTGCGGATGGCGAGGCAGGTGTCCATGGCGCCGTCGAAGCCGAAGTAGCCGACCATGCCCGCGTATGCGCCGCGCGCGTCGGGTTCGAGGTCGGCGATGATCTCCATCGCGCGGACTTTCGGCGCTCCGCTGACTGTCCCTGCAGGGAAGGCGGCACGGACTAAATCGAAGGCGGTCAGTTCAGGTTTCAACTTCCCTTCGACGTGCGAGACGATGTGCATGACGTGTGAATACTTTTCGACTGTGAAAAAGTCGGAGACTTTCACTGTACCATATTCGCAGACGCGTCCCAAATCGTTACGTCCGAGGTCAACCAACATGACATGCTCGGCGCGTTCCTTCGGGTCGGCGAGGAGTTCGTCCGCGAGAGCGTCATCAGCGGCGTTGTCCACTCCTCGGGGTCGCGTCCCAGCGATCGGGCGGAGTGAGGCGGTTCTTCCTTCCAAACGCACGAACATCTCAGGCGACGATCCAACCAAATAAAGCGGTTCTCCGTCCACGAGTCCTAAATCAAAAAAGAACATGTACGGCGACGGGTTGAGGCGGCGCACGGCGCGATAGACATCGAACGGCTCGACGCCCGTCTCACGCGTGAAGCGCTGCGAAAGCACCACCTGAAAAATGTCGCCCGCCAAAATATTTTCCTTCGCGGCACGCACCATGTCTTCGTACGTGCCCTGCGTGTGATTCGATTTGACCTTCGACGGCTTGACCTCGACCTTCGGCGCGGGCGGCAACGGTTGTGCGATGCGCGCTTCGATGGCGTCAAGTTTTTGATTCGCGGCTTCGGTGTCCCCGTCCAAAACATTGGCGATGAGGAAGATGCTGCGACGCGCATGGTCGAAGGCAACGATGGTATCGGCGAGGAGGTAGATGCCGTCGGGGAGGCGTGATACGTGATTCGTGATGCGTGACGCGCTGTTCATGTGGCTTTGCAATGTTGGCTCAAAGAAACGAACAGATTCAAAACCGAGATAACCAACCAATCCGCCTGTAAAACGAGGGGCATTGGGAAGACGGATGGCGGGGAAGCGATCCATTTCGGCTTGCAGAAAGCGGGTCGGGTCGCCTGCGTAATGCGTGATGCGTGATCCGTGATTGTCTTGAATTTCAATTTCTTCGTCACGCAAAATGTACAATGCTTTCGGCTGGACTCCGATGAACGAGTAGCGCGCGATGCGCTCGCCGCCTTCGACAGATTCGAGCAGGAACGACGCGCCGTCTCCGCGCAATTTGAGGTACAGGCTGACGGGAGTTTCGAGGTCAGCGGATATTTCACGGATGATGGTTTGGACTTGGGTTGGTTCGAGCAACATAGGCACTCCTAATTCTTGGTTGACGATAGACCATGGACGATTGACCATAAAACCATCGTCCGCGGTCTATCGTCCATCGTCGGTCTTAAATTAAAATCCCCTCCTGTCCATTGGGACGAGAGGGGAATCTCGTGGTGCCACCCAAGTTAAACGCTACTTAACAAAAATTTCCCTGCCGTCTCGCACCGACGTGCCGTGCTCGCGGCACGGACGGTGTGTGATGCAACAGGGAAAGGAAGCCAGCGTCACTCTTGTAGTTTGCTAGTTCGATAGTTGACTAGTTATCTAGTCTCTAATCATCTAATCTCTATCGTTCTAAGAAACTCTGCGGGGTAACGGGTGCAGTTCCCGTCTCAGGTACTCGCTCTGGCTATTCGACTATGTGACTAATCGACTACCCAGACTTTCTCCTTGCAACTCGGAGGTCCATTCTACTTCTGCGCTTTTGCCTCGCTTGCACCGCGTTGGTCTCGACACCGCACTTGCGTTCGGTGCAAGTGTACCTTCGTACTCGACCAACGGCT
>JAUXWL010000085.1 GCA_030680155.1 Anaerolineales bacterium | reverse complement strand
GGGACATTCCTCGTCCTCTATGCGACTCCGCAAGGGCTGGGACTCCTGGATGACTCCATCGCCTACATTGCCGGCGCGCGCAGCATTCTCGATGGAGATGGCTACCGCGCCGCCTGGCTGGCCTCCAACAAACCCGTAACGCATTTCCCGCCTGGCTTCTCTTCCATCCTCGCCCTCATCGGTCTCAGCGGACTCGATCCCCTGCGCGGCACACGCTTCCTAAATTCCCTTCTGTTTGGCGCAAATATATTCCTGCTTGGGCTCATCGGCTGGCGGATGACCAGATCGCAGATGGCAGGCGTTACGCTTGCACTGCTGTTTCTGGTCAATGGCTCGTTGTTCCGGGTGCATACCACTGCCATGAGCGAGCCGTTGTATATCTTTTTTACCCTTGCGGCATTTTTAGTATTTTCGCAGTATCTTCCCCTCTCCCTTCAAGGGAGAGGGGGCAGGGGTGAGGGTAGAAATTGGCTCCTCCTCACCGCCCTCCTCACCGCCCTCCTGACCGCCTGCGCCTACCTGACACGCTATGCTGGACTGGCTTTGCTGGCCGCATTCCTCGTTGCGCTGTTCATTCTCCACGATACCTGGCGCAAACGCCTGACCACTGCGGGCATCTTCGTTGCCGGCTTCATCCCTCTGGTTCTGGGGTGGAGCATCCGCAACCACCTGCTGGCAGACAATGCCACCAACCGCACCCTCGTCTACCATCCCATCACGACTGAAAACCTGGAGACGGGTATCTACAATATTTCCCTCTTCCTCATGCCCGTGGAGGAGTGGCGGCGTGCCATGATGAAGATTCCGAACCTTGTTACAAGTATTATTTTTGCCATCGTTCTGATCTTGCTGGTCTGGCTCTTGTCCAAGGGTGTGAAAAAATTCTTCCAACCAGCCACCGGGATGCCCGAAGTGTTATCCTTCGTCGGCACGCTTTATATCTTTGGCTATCTGGCGTCCATCCTTTCTTCGATGACGTTCTTCGACGCCAGCACAAAATTCCACCCCCGCATCCTTGCACCCATATCCGTTGGCTTGCTGACCATGCTGGTGTATCTTGGTTTTTGGATTTGGAAAAAGCAAAAACAAGCAGCCATTCTTCTTACCCTGTTTATCCTTTCTCTTTCCGTCTACGGCATGAACGATACCCTGATCCAACTCCGCAAGGGCGGGCAGGGTTACGCCTCCTTCCAATGGTTCGATTCAGATGCAATGGAGTTCCTGCGTGAACTTCCCGCCGGCACGCGCATTTATTCCAATGAAACTGCGGCTGTCTATCTTTACACGGATCGTCCGGGGTATGTCCTGCCTGATCTGGTGGACCCGGTCACAGGTCAGCCGCGAGGCGGGTTTGAGGCGGGGACGGCTGCGCTTAAAGAGGATATCCTCTCCGGTGAGGCGGTGCTTGTCCTTTTCAACGTGGGCACGCGCGGTGAGCAAGCCCAATCCATTTACAATCAGTTGACCGGCGGCCTGTTTCTCGCATTCGACAAACAAGGTGATCAAATCCATACTGCATTTCCATAGAGGAACGAATGACAATTTTCGATAAATTCAGTTTGAAAGATAAAGTTGCTGTCGTCACGGGCGGGGTGGGTTTGCTTGGCGCAGAATTTTGCAGGACGCTTGCGGAAGCGGGTGCAGCCGTCGCCGTGGTGGATCTCAATGGTGAGGCAGCAGGCAAAGTAGCAGAAGGACTCGTCCAGTCTGGATATAAGGCGACGGACATCGCGGTCGATATCACCAAACCAGACTCGGTCAATGCGATGGTCGCCTCGGTTCTTGCGACCTTTGGCAGGCTCGATGTTCTGGTAAATTCTGCCGCGCTGGATCCAAAATTCGACCCCGACGCCGCTTCAAAGGGAATTGCGCCCGGCGCTTTTGAAGATTATCCGCTCAGTGATTGGAACGCGGCATTGAGTGTCAATTTGACGGGCATGTTTTTGGTGACGCAAGCCTGTGTGAAGCAGATGATCGCGCAGGGAAAAAAGGGCAGTATCATCAATATCTGCTCCACGTATGGCTTGAACGGACCCGACCAGCGTCTTTACATCAAGGATGGGGTGCGTGTGGCGTACAAGCCTGTGTATTACACAACCACCAAAGCAGGCGTGATGGGATTTACGAAATATCTCGCCGCGTATTATGCGGAAACAGAGATCCGTGTGAATGCGCTTACCCCGGGCGGTGTGTATAACAACCATGAAGATTATTTTGTGAAGAACTATTCTGCCAAGACCATCCTCGGACGCATGGCCGAAAAGGACGAAATGAACGGCGCGCTTCTGTTCCTTGCTTCTGATGCTTCCTCCTACATGACAGGCAATAACGTCATTGTGGATGGCGGTTGGACGGCGTGGTGATTTAAGTAATCAGTGACCAGTGTGTAGTAATCAGTACACGGTCACTTACACTGATAACTGATAACTGATAACTGACAGGAGAATAATATGACAAACTTAATCCTTGCCCTTGTTCTCGGCGTGTTCTTTGGTTTTGCGCTCAACAAGGCTGGCTTGACTAAATATCACAAGATCATCAACGTCTATCGTTTCACTGACATGACCGTTCTGAAATTCATGATGACCGCGCTGGTCGTCTCCATGAGCGGACTGTACGCCCTGCGCGGACTGGGTCTCATCATCTTCCCGAACGTGCCTGCGACATATATCGTTGGCAATCTTGTGGGCGGAATCGTCTTCGGCTTTGGCATGGCGCTCAGCGGTTATTGCCCCGGCACGGCGGCGGCAGGCGCAGGCGAAGGTAAATTGGATTACCTCATCCCCGGCTTGCTCGGTTTTTTGACGGGTGCGGTGATCTACGGCTTGACCTATCAGCAGGTGTTTCCCAAAATCTCAGCAATTGCCAATTACGGCAACGCCATCATCCCCGATCTGTGGAATGTTAGTCCCTTCCTGTTCATTCTCATGTTTGCGCTGATGTCGCTCCTGCTGTTCTATTTGATTGACCGCGTGGGGTGGCAGAGGAAGAGCAGTGAGCAGTGAACAGTGAACAGTGAGTAGTGAACAGTGAGCAGTGAACAGTGAGCAGTGAGCAGTGAACAGTGAGCAGTGAACAGTGAACAGTGGCAGAAAAACTGATAACTGATAACTGATAACTGACTACTGACAACTCGCTTCGGAGAAGTTATGACCTCAATACTATCAAGAAGAGATTTTCTGAAAATAGGCGCAGCCTCAGCAGGGGCGCTGGCTCTTGGTCAAATGCTGCCCGCCAAGGTGGCGCAAGCGGCGCGCGCGGCGGGGCTCATCAACGCGGAAGGCGATGGCGTCATCTCGACCATGTGCGAGATGTGCGTATGGCGCTGCGGTGTGCTGGCGAAGATCAAAGACGGGCGCGTGGTTAAACTGGACGGCAACCCCGAACATCCGCATTCACGCGGCAAACTGTGTCCACGCGGGCAATCGGGATTGATGAACACCTACGACCCCGACCGCGTGCTGACTCCCCTCGTCAGGGTGGGAAAACGCGGCGAAGGGCTGTTCAGGCAGGCGTCGTGGGATGAAGCGCTGGATATCGTCGCCTCGAACATGCTCAAGATCAAAGAGAAGTATGGCGCGGAGGCGATGGTCTTTTCATCCACGCATAATTTGAGCCAGGTGCAGTTCGAGAATCTGCTGTATGCGTTCGGTTCGCCCAATTACGGCACGCAGCGCTCGCTGTGCTTCAATGCCATGATTACCGCCTTCCAGTTGACGTACGGCGTCGAAGAGCCATCCCGCAAATATGACGATGTTGAATTCATCCTGATGGTCGGACGCAACATGATGGAAGCCATCTCGACCTCGGAGACTTCCGAACTGGCGCACGCGATTGACCGCGGCGCGAAGTTGATCTATCTCGACCCGCGCTACACCAAAACCGCCTCCAAAGCGACCGAGTGGATTCCCATCCGCCCGGGCACGGACTCCGCCTTTTTGCTGGCGATGATCAATGTCATCGTCTCGAATGAACTGGCAGACTGTGAATTCGTCAAGCAATACGTTGTCGGCTGTGACGACCTGCCGCGTGAGATGAGCCGCTATACAACCGAGTGGGCGGAAAAAATCACGGGCGTTCCCGCGACGACCATCGAGCGGATCGCGCGTGAATACGCCGCCGCCAAACATTGCGCCCTCGCTCACCCAGGCTGGCGCACATCCAACTTCATTAACTCGTTCCAGACCGAGCGGGCGATTGCCACACTGAACGCCATCAGCGGAAATGTACTCAAACCTGGCGGATGCCTTTCCGCGGAACTCGTGTCGGAGGGCGCGGGTTTGGATGCGCCGCCTCAGCCGCCATATCCTCGCATTTCTGCGTTACGTTTGGATGGCACACCCTGGAAGTACCCACTTGTGCCGCTGAAGTTGGGCGTTTTTCAGGAACTGCGCGACGCCATCATCACGGGCGAACCGTATCAGGCGCATGGCTGGTTTATCTCTCGGCAGAATCCGATCATGTCCCTGCCGGACCGCGCCAAGACTCTCGAAGCCTTCGGCAAAATGGACTTCATTGCCACGGTGGACATCATCATGAATGACACCGCCTGGTTCTCGGATGTCGTCCTGCCTGAAGCGTCATATCTTGAACGGTATGATCCGCTCCTGCCCGTGGACGGGAAAGCCTTCATCCGCCAGCCTGTGATCGAACCGCAGGGTGAGGCGAAGTCCGCGTTGTGGATTTACAAGCAGCTCGGCGAACGCCTCGGACTCGGCGATTACTTCCAATACGAAGATGAGGAAGATTACATCCGCCAGCAGTTAAAGCCTTTGCATGTCAGCCTGGAAGAAGTGAAGGAAAAAGGCTATGCCGAGATGCCAGAGGAGAAAAAGAATAAGGAGATTACTTTCAATACTCCTTCCGGCAAGATCGAAGTCTATTGTGAGACGTTGAAGAATGCGGGTTTCTCGCCCTGGCCCACCTGGGAAGAACCGCCCATGCCCAGCGAAGACGAGTTCTACCTGCTGACTGGCAAAGTGGCACAGCACACCCAGTTTGGCACACAGAACAACCAACTGCTTCATAAATATTCTGATGAACCCCGCTTATGGATGAACACCAAGACCGCAACATCAATGGGATTGGAAGACGGCGATTGGGTGGAAGTGACAAGTCAAGTGGGCACAGCCCATAGCATCCTGCTTGCCACGGAAGCCATTCGCCCTGATTGTGTTTACCTGACTCCAGGCTACGGTCACATCTCCAAGGGACTGAAAACAGCCTACGGCATCGGCGCGAGCGATTCGGCTATCCACGCCACCTACACCGATCCCATCAGCGGCGGGCAGGCATTGAGCCAGACTTTTGTCACGGTCAAAAAGGCTTAGAACGTACTGCAAAATTCATTTTGCAATTACCGCTTGCGCTTACCGCAAAATGAA
>JAUXWL010000084.1 GCA_030680155.1 Anaerolineales bacterium | reverse complement strand
ATCGCGGCGATCACTGCTGATCCGTCCACCTGGATTGGAATCAAGATGAAGGGGGAGTCACTCGCAGCCTGTTGCATCCCTGTCCATTCGTCGCGACTCCGAAGACGGTGCATGAGCAGTGCGCAGACTAGTTGCTGCTCTGCATCCAGCAATCCCGAGTCACTCTTCTCTTCAAACCGTTGCCAGATCTCTTGCGAGAGTGGATTCACAGGGAGATAGTTCGTCAAGTCTTTATTTCCAGACTTACGATCGAACTTCGGGCAGGCGAACGAGCGCTCGGTGTGCCCGCGAGCTCCACACTTGCGACAAATCGCCTTCGGACACTTGAAGTTCATGTGACCCTTGGCGCCGCATGTGGCGCAGGTGTTGAGCAGGCAGTCAGAGAACCTGTGATCCGTCTTACCAGGGCAGTTTCGGCAGGTCTTCTCAGGATTGTACTCCTTGTGCCCTGGTCTGGCGGGCTTCCGGGGGTCGAAACGGAGGCGATCCTGCAGATCACGAGCATCTGGCTTGACCTTCCTTCGTGGACACTGCCCAGCCATGTGCCCGTGCTTGCGGCAGATGCGGCAGAGGGCTGTTCCGACCGGCATCTCGCCGATCTCCTCGCTGTTCCCGGGCCGCTTGGGAGGCAGGTTGCGCTGGAGGTTGCTGAGACGCGCTTCGACACGGAGGGACGCTTCCACAAGGCGGTCCAGGTCGTGAAACTCGGCGTCCGGTTGCAACAGCAGGTACTTCTGGAGCTCTTGAGAACGAAGTCCTTTCCGAATAAAGTTCAAGGTCACCGGATCATTCTCGCGTGCCTGGGCCCGACGGACCGTTTCGCGTGCTCGGTCAAAGTACGACTGGCAGGTTTCACCAGCGCGTTGTTGGAGCGTCGTGAGCTCCTCGACGTAGTGGGTCAGCTGATCGAAACGATCGAAATGCCTCAGGAACTCTGAGCGAAAGTGGGGCCAGTCCCAACACCCGCGCTGCTGCTCGACCAGATGAGACCAGTAGGCAACATCCTCCTGCCGACGCATCGAGACGGTCACGAAGTCAGGCCACCTGGACTCGCGGAGCCCCAGTGACCGTGCCACGGATTCGAAGCGCACCAGAAACCCGCGTGCGTCGGCGACGGCGTCGGCCCCATCGCCATGGAACTTCGGCAGGGCGCTGATGAGTCCTGACGGAACCGTGTCACGTGGTCGGGAATCGAGGACCTGCATCAGTTTAGCGAGCAACTGCATGGTGGATCGATCAAGCCTCATCGAACCAGACCGGGTCTGCGGAAGTTCAGTGATGTCGTCATCTGAGGGCTCCTCCTCCGACCCTTCCCAGGAGGAATCGGAGCTCGAGAGCTCGCCAGGTGAAAAGTCGGGATCCGGAGAGTTGGGGTCGTCCTCAGAGACATGGAATGGCGGGGTCTCGAGAAGTGACTCGGCCGAGCTGCTGTGATCAAGGCCTTGCGAGAGATTCCTCTGCATCCGACGGGACTGGGCGCGCGTCATGATGCGATCGAACGGCTGTCCGATGGGGGTTGAAGAAGGGTTGTATTCCATTGAAGTCGGAAGTCAAAAAAATGTTAATAAAACCAGAAAAATGACTTGTTTTCGACTTTATTTCTCTTTTTTTTCTTCAGTCAACCCTCTTAAACTCCTTCATAAAGCAAATAAAAATAAAGAAAGAAAGATCAGAACAACCTTCGGCCAACCTTGCGCCAATCTTTGCCTCAAGTTTTTGAAAAATGGAAATAGCTGAGCTTATATTGTATATCAGTTATCCTCATCGCATTATATATATTCGTTATATCCTCTTCTTTTTCATATTTTGTATTCGTTATACACCGCGCGGTTGCAATGATTGGTCAAAACATTTAAGAAATATTATGGGATATTTAAAAATTAAAACGATTTTACAGGTCTTCGCGTCAGGTTCGTGATAACTTATATCTATGGACATAAAATTTCGAATTATTTTCAATTTGGCAGAGATAGTCCTCCATTGAATTTTTTCGGGTTTGGGGCTTGAAACTCAATTTCCGACCCCAAATTCACAAATGGATCGAACTTTTTTCACTCACATTTTGCTCTGCTGTTTCGCGAGTCTCTTGATCCCTGCTTCTGCCGGTCCACTCCTTCCGCCAGGTCCTCCCAGCATAAATGTCTGGGCCACAAACTCTCTCGTTCAGAATACAAGCACATGCCAAGTCTTCTCACCTTCTACTTTCCAAAATCCTCTCAATCTCCTGTCCTTTACTCTGATCTCCGGCCAGCTAAATAACCTGTGGGGTAATGCTGATGGAATGCTGACTTATTTTCAAGATACAAATACGATAAACGTTACCTGTCGAAACGAGTATTCATTCTCTTGTTCATCACAGTCCTGGCTGGTTGTCATCACTGCCGGTGCTATCTCGAGCTTTGTAGACCCTTACTTGCCACCTCAAACCCCATGTTATATCACCTATCAATCACAGTCTCTTCCTTCTCAAACCGGGATCATTGGCGACTGTTATCTCGAGCTCCTCTGCCTGAATGCTAACCTTCTCACCACACAAGATCCAGCCACCCTCCACCATTTGGTTACAAACTCAAAAATTGCAGGCGAGAGTCGGTTAACTCGCAAGAAGCTCAACTGAGATCGAAGAAAACGAATTTTCAACAAGTATATTCCATAAAGGTTGCAAGGATGAAATGATGAATCAGTCTTCAATTCCAACTGTACTACATTGAATCGAACAGACCAAAGATTTTATTTGGCAATCATTATCACTGAACATTAGCCATGTGCAGCCAGAAGCACACTGCACCTGCATTGAGCCGGCGTATACCGTCAATGTATAGGTTACCTCCTCCCGGTTCTAACGACGTTTGTATTACTGCAATTTTGGTGGATCGAACGAGGACAACCAATACTCCTTCAAGTGCATTGGGCGTCGAGTGACTCCCAACCGGACTGCTGTTTGTGACAGCGTCGACGTCTATAAGGGTTGGAACTGCCTGGCTGGCAACAGGCTGGGAGAGGGTGAGGGGTGCTATTTCGATTCCGCTCAAAAATATGGCATCAGAATGGAGTACATGAAGTGGGAGTGGCATCCTGAATTGTGTGAGCCTTCAACTGGCTTTGTAAACACTCAGTTTTCCGATCGGTC
>JAUXWL010000081.1 GCA_030680155.1 Anaerolineales bacterium | reverse complement strand
AAACTCTGCGTTCCGCCGAGGACAGCGGAAAGAGCCTGAACCGTCACACGCACCACGTTGTTCTCCGGTTGTTGCGCGGTGAGGGTCGAGCCTGCGGTCTGTGTGTGGAAGCGTAACTGCCACGACGATGGCTTTTGCGCTTTGAAACGTTCGCGCATGATCCTGGCCCACATGCGGCGCGCGGCGCGGAACTTGGCGACCTCTTCGAGCAGGTTGTTGTGCGCGTTGAAAAAGAACGAAAGCTGCCCCGCGAAATCATCCACGTTCAAGCCAGCCGCAAGCGCCGCCTGCACATACGCGATCCCATTGGCCAGCGTGAAGGCCACTTCCTGCACGGCGGTGGAGCCTGCTTCACGGATGTGATAGCCTGAGATCGAGATCGTGTTCCAGTTCGGGACTTCCTGGGCGCAAAATGAAAAGATATCGGTGATCAGCCGCATGGATGGCGCGGGCGGGAAGATGTACGTGCCGCGCGCGACATATTCTTTGAGGATGTCGTTTTGGACCGTGCCGCGCAGTTTGCGGATGTCCGCGCCTTGTTTCTTTGCCACCGCGATATACATCGCCAGCAAAATACCTGCGGGCGCGTTCATCGTCATTGAAGTCGAAACCTTGTCCAAGGGAATCTGATCGAACAACTGCGCCATATCGTGAACCGACGAGATCGAGACTCCCACCTTGCCCACCTCTCCTTCCGCAATGGGATCGTCCGCATCGTACCCAATTTGAGTTGGCAGGTCGAACGCGACACTCAGCCCCGTTTGGCCTTGTCCCAGTAAATAGCGATAACGCTTATTCGATTCTTCTGCTGTGGAAAACCCCGCATACTGACGCATTGTCCAAAACCGTGACCGATACATCGTCGGCTGGACTCCGCGCGTGTAGGGATATTCACCTGGGAAACCTAATTTATCGAGGTGCTGCTGGTCGAGTAGCCCCGCATGATCGCCTGTCCCGCTGTTTTTAGCGGGGTCGCGGGGCGTATCGAGACCACCGCTATCAGGCAGCGCCACACGCGGGACCTCGATGCCGGCGCTGGTTTCAAAGCGTTCCCTGCGCTCCTTGAATTTATCCAACGACTTCTTGAGGGTGGTTTCTTTCCATTTGTTGTATTGTTCGTTGATGGTCATATTAAATTCCTTTTTATCATTTCACCATGTCGTTGCGAGGAGCGCTCTTGTATTTCGCGACGAAGCAATCTACCCATGAGTAAGGGATTGCTTCGGGCGGAAGAACACCGCCCTCGCAATGACATTAAGTATTCTCACTCACATAATAGCGATGCAAAAACCAGACCGACAGCGCGCCAAGCAGGTGCCAGAGGGCATGTCCCTGCAAGAGGCTTTCTTCAAAGCAGATGATGCGGGTGTTGTCCAATATCCAGATTATATAGGCAACTGCCATCAAGCCGACGCCAAGTCTCAGCCAGCGGACTGTAATTTGCGGCTTGACGTTCCCGCGGTAATACGCTTCGAAGAACAAGGCGACGATCAGCGCGATGGCAAAGACATATCGGCGCGTGTCGGGGACGGTGAATTGCAGCCAGCCAAAGAAAATGTTGATGGTCAGGAACAGGCTGAGGCTGGTCGTGATGCGCAGGGTCCAAATCCGCTCGAAGGCGTAGGTGAGCATGAAGACCGCCAGCAGGAACATCCCGAATACGTCAAAGAATTGTCCGCTGAATGTCAGCGAGGCATGGTAGAACGCGCTGCCGATGCCGACGATGATACTGGCTGTGCCCATCAGTGCAGAGCAGCCAAAGCTCAGGCGGCTTGCTTTGGAGAGGGGCAGGAGCATGAGCGCGCCGCTGAAGACGAAGCCAAGGGAGGAAATTGTGTTTGCCAGTTGGCGGATGGGGCTTTCGGGGTTTGCGGCTTCGCAGAAACAGCCCGTCGTCAGGCAGGTGGCAGGCCGCCAGCCTTCCCAAACCGTGGGCGGCATGGACAGAAATACCGCGACGGTGATGGCGGAGAGCAGGGCGGCTGCGACAACAGGAAGCGCGTATTTTGGCATGATTCTTGCCCAAGTATACCCAGCGCGGCGGATGAATGTCACCAGCATTTTTTGGATTTGAAGGCTGAAATTACATATTTGTAAATAGTTAACGGGATTTATTCTGTCTTAATAGGCAGTAAAATGAACCCGTGTCACGCGTAGCCGTTTTGGACCTTAACATTAAAGTAGTGCATCACATCCACGAAGTTGACGAAAAAATGTGGAATGATCTATCCGGGGAAATGCCGTTCCAAAGCCATCGCTGGTATCGGTATGGCGAACAGGTCATGGATGATTGCGAGCCGTTTTATGCGCTTGCGTTTCAAGGCGCGCGGTTGGTCGGGCGCGCCGCGTTCTGGAAGGTGCGCAACGAGCCGCTCCCGAAAATGACGGCATTGCTCAGAAAGCCGCTTCTGGCGCTGATCCGCGTTTGGCCCCTGCTGATCTGCCGCTCGCCGCTTGCGTTCACGCATGGCATTGCCCTTGCAAGCGACCTCGACCCAACCCCCATTCTTTCCGCCCTTTCAGCCGCTGCGTTGGAAATCGCCCAGGGGCAAAAATGTTCTTTTGTTCTGTTCGATTATCTGAGCGCGGCGAATGCACAGCAATTCCCGCAGACCTTCGCAAAAAGCTCAAACCCATCCCCTGGCACCATCATGGAAAATCGCTGGTCGAGTTTGGATGAATTTCTTGCGGCGGGGAACAAGAAAGACCGCCAGCATTACAAGCGGACAATGCGCGAAGCGGAGAAGTTGAACATCCGCATTACGCGTCATTCGCAGGTGGAGAACATCGCAGCAGCCCTGCGCCTCATCCGCAGCGTGGAGCAAAATCATGGAGCGTTGCCAAATCCGTGGGCGCGCCGCGCGCTCGAAAAGATGGACATGGTCAACGGCTTATACCTGACTGCCGCCATCGAAGAGACTCTCGTCGGCTGCGGACTCCTGCTCGAAGACAACGCCTCACAAACGACCTCGCTGCTGGGTCTTGCTGACGATGTGCCGTATGCCTACTTTATGCTTGCTTATGAAAGTCTGAGCGCGGCCTTTGAACATAAGGTCCGCTCCCTGCGCTGGGGGAGTGGAGCTTACGAAGTGAAGGAACGCCTGGGTTTTTCCCGTGAAGATAACGGCGCGTTGGTTTTCAGCGCGGCGAGTCCGTTCCTTCAAAAGTTATTACAGCGCTTTATGTGAAGTCGTATCAGTCTATTTATTTTGGCTCTTACGTAGTTTCAAGGAGCTCGTCCAGAAAGCAGCAATTCCAAATCTGAATCTAACAATCTCAACGCAAAGCCGCCAAGACGCTAAGATTTTGTATCTTCTCAAAAAAACGGGGTAGCCCCAAAATGCCTGCCCCAAATCTGGCAATAATGGCGAAAACACAGGCTTGCTTCCCATATTTGGCGGCTCGGAAAAACGCTTATCCCGAAATATTGAGAAGATACAAGATTTTGACCTTTCCTCGACGGAATCGGCAAGAGTACCATCTGGCGCAGAGGCAATCCTAAAAAAGCCTTGCGGCGTTGCGTCTTTGCGTTAAGGTTTGGCATCTTTGCCTTCTACACAATTTTAGATTTGGAATTGCTGTCCAGAAAGAGCCGTATTTTCGAGGCGAAACCGAACGGAAATGGCTCAACTCCTTGAAATGACTTATGAGCGAAGAATTTTTATTTACGATTCTCTACTGTACACGCAAACCCTAAAGGTCTCCTTTTCCTTCGCAGATTCTCGA
>JAUXWL010000063.1 GCA_030680155.1 Anaerolineales bacterium | reverse complement strand
GGGCTGGTCTTTTTAACCTCCCTCAAAGAATTACCTGCTACATTATTGCTTCGCCCCGCGGGTTTCGATACGCTCGCCGTGCGTGTGTGGATCTGGGCGTCCGAAGGCTTTTACGTCCAAGCCGCGCCCGCCGCCCTGCTGCTCATCATCGCCTCCGCTGGACCACTCTATTTTCTTTTACGCCGGGAACAGATTTTCCGATGAATGCTCTCGAACTTCGCAACGTCACCAAACGATTTTCATCCGCTGGAACTCCCGCAGTGGATGATATTTCCTTCACGCTTTCCAACGGCGAGATCCTCGCGCTGGTCGGTCCGAGCGGATGCGGCAAGACGACGACATTGAGATTGATCGCAGGACTCGAACGCCCGGACAGCGGTTCGCTTCACATTAAGGGAGGGCTGGTCGCCAGCCCCAAACATTTCACTCCGCCCGAACGACGCGGCGTGGGCATGGTCTTTCAAGACCACGCGCTCTTCCCGCACATGACCGTTTTCGAGAATGTCAAATTCGGCTTGAAGGGTCAGCCCGCCGCCATCGCGCGCGAAACGACGCAAGGCATGTTAAAACTCGTCGGCTTGGAAAATTTTGGGGAGCGCTACCCGCATCAACTATCTGGAGGCGAGCGTCAGCGTGTCGCATTGGCGCGGGCGTTGGCTCCGCGTCCTGTCTTGGTGTTGATGGATGAACCGTTCAGCAGTCTCGATGCGGACTTGCGTCATGAGGTCCGTGAGCAGGTGCGCGGCATTTTGAAGGCGATGTCTGCCACGGCGGTGTTTGTGACGCACGACCAGGAGGAGGCGCTTTTCATGGGTGACCGACTCGCCGTGTTCCAAAGCGGGCGGCTGGAGCAGGTGGGCGCCCCTGAAGAGATATTCCACGATTCAGCCACGCGCTTTGTGGCAGAGTTCATGGGCGACAGCGACTTTTTGCCCGGCGTGGTGAAGGAAAACGGCATCGAAACCGAACTCGGCTTGATTCCCCAAAAAATAAACCTGCCCGTAAATTCCCTCGTTGAGATCGCCCTGCGCTCCGACGATGTGAACTTCGACCAGACTCAAGCGCCCAATGCGCTGGTGCTGGCGCGCTTCTTCCGCGGCGCGTATTATCAATATCGGTTGCGTTTATCTTCAGGGAAGTTGATCCACGCCTTCAAACCGCATACCAAGACCATCCCACCCGGCACCTCCGTCCATGCGTACTTGAGCGCGGGACATGAGTTGACGGTGTTTCAGAATGGGGTATCGGTGGGGAGTATTGGGGATTAACCACGAAGAACACGAAGGCTTTAAAAGTGACAGTCACCTTGAAGGTGACTGTCACTTTTTTTTGTGTACTTGTTTAGCGTCCAAAAGTAGAATTTCGTAAAGTGTCAAAAGTCTTGAAAAAATGAGGCTGAAAAACTCTTGCAAAAGAAGAGCAGGAAATTGTAAACTGATGACGATGAGCAGAAAACGGAACACAAACAAACTT
>JAUXWL010000054.1 GCA_030680155.1 Anaerolineales bacterium | reverse complement strand
CTTGTGTGAATGTGTTCATGGCTCTGCTCCTTGGGTAACGAGGCGGATTGCCTCATTCCCAACATAGCCAGAACACTGTTTCAGCCTACCTCCAATGCAACAGCGGAGCTCCCATTACCGCGCGAGCGGTTTAGTCCTTTGGCCGAGAGTGTGAGTTCGCCAGATTTCCGCATTGGGGTCATTCGTTCCTGTCGCGCTCACTCCGACGAACGGCAGTTCAGGCCGAGAAACAGACAGCCGGAAGGCAGTGTCAAATGAAGACGGGATGGGGTAGCAACTCTTCCCACCATGATGGTGTCACCCACCCATTCGGGTTGCGCCGCATTTGGCACAGGACCACCGAATTGACAGTATAGTTTGTCCATCCCGTTCCCAGAAGTGCTGACAGCGGGTTACTGACGGGGTCGCTTTGGGAGAGCTTTGGAGCAGTTGCTCAAGGCGTCGTCGTACCTTTCGGTCTTTGCGTCGCCAGAATACGTTAGCTTGCGCTTGCTTTTTTCGTGCGATCTTCATGGGCACTCGCTTTGGTGCGGACAGCCGGTTGAAATTTTCAATATATTCAGAAACGCTCCTCATGCCATTCCGTTTTCCTGGAACTCACTCTGGCGTTCCGACCGGTGGAACATGTATCTTTTGCGTTCATTAACGACCGGTAAGATCAAAGACCCGCCCGCGTGTTGCCTTTGGATGCTTGTGCATGCCCGATAGTTGCGAACCAGACTCCCATATGTAGCAACATCCCTGTAAGAAGGTCTCAGTGTCATGCGTAGCAACTCCGCTCATTCTCCAAACGCCAAACTTAAGGAGAGTATTGATGAATGAATATCAATTCACGCTGAAATTTTCGATTAAATCTCCAGCAACAGGGATCGACGCGATCACGGAAGCGCTTGGGCACGAAGGTTGCACGGATGCGTTGTTAGGGATTGGGCAGGCTGGATTTATCAGTCTTGACTTCACGCGAGAAGCTCTTTCCGCCGCCGAAGCTGTCAAAAGCGCCATTGCGGACGTGAAGCGTGCCATTCCGGAAGCCCAACTTGTCGATGTGACGCCCGAACCAGCCCACTTGGGTAGTCACTGAATTGCGACCTCATGTTGAGCTTTTCATAAGGCCGAGAGTCTGCCATTCAGTGATGCTGTTGCCAGCCCCTGAACCCGTCCAATATCAGGGAGGACTATTATTATTCAACCTGACGAAATCCTTACCTATTTGACTCGCCTCACATGCGCTATGGCTACGGCCTAAAACACCCTGTGGAGATCAATAAGTTCGCTTTCAGGCGTGTCAGAAGCGCCGATGCGATATCTAGCGCCTCTCTTTGTTATGCACACGTTCACGATGTTTTCCGTACGTGGATCAAACCCCTCGCAGATCTCTTTCAGGAAATCCATCTTCCAACTCTTCGTCTTATTCATCCACGCGGGCGTCACTATGGCGACTTGCGTTATCTTGACCGCCTCGCCAAGTGTGACTATATCGCCAGGTCTTGAGACCAAAGCAGTTGTTACCGTTCCGAAATCTTCTTCCTTGCAATCAATTTCGTATACCACTAGAAACCAAGGACTGTGGAGGTATACATGAACACTCGCCCAATAGCTCTCTCCCGGGGCCGAGATTGAGACCGGAATATTCATCTTGGTGTTGTTGGTTGTCATAAACATTGACGCACCTGTGGGCACTTGAACTGAACACTATAGATTGTAGCGCTATCGTGTTCGCGCGGGTTTCATGTTGGTTTTCAGTATGGGAAACCACATGGACGCTCGACAAGCACTGGGTAGCGCTCTAAAGGCCATTAGAAGCGCTCGCGGCCTTACCCAAGAAGACTTTTCCGACGTTTCCAGCCGCACTTATCTCAGTACCTTGGAACGTGGTCTAAAGAGTCCGACCATGGACAAGATGCAGGCCTTGGCGGAAGTTCTAGAAGTTCATCCCCTAACTATCATGGCGTGTACATTTACGATTGCCGAAGAGCGCTCGGTGGATGAACTCCTCGCCAAGGTCAAGCAGGAATTGAGAACTCTTGGTCTTTAGCGGACATGTTGGAATACTGTAGTCGCACGGCCACGGATTCTTTGTGCGAATCAACTCACAACCGCGCCGTCGGGTATTGGCCAATCGTAGGCACCTAGCATCTGAAACGAATGCCGCCCTAGGTCCAGAAGTAGAACAATCAGATTCCGATCAACAACGAAGGAGTCTGTCATGGAATCTACTCAACACCATGAACCCTGGAACAAAGGCAAACTGGTTGGCCAGAAGCCGCCTCTGAAGCCGAAGGACATCTGGGCCATCCGGATTCAGCTTCAAAATGCGCACCAGGTTCGAGATCTGGCCATGTTCAATCTCGCAATCGACAGCAAACTGAGAGGTTGTGACCTGGTGCACCTGCATGTTCGGGACATCACACACGGCAACCAGGTCTTGGCCAGAGCAATGGTCGTGCAGCGGAAAACGCAACGACCGGTGCAATTCGAGCTGACAGAGCCGACTCGGACCTCCGTAGCGGCGTGGTTGGAGAAAGCGAAACTGAGGCCTGAGCAATTCTTGTTTCCGAGCCGTCTTTCCAGATCGCCCCATGTCTCAACGCGACAGTACGCCCGGATCGTTCATCATTGGGTTGCGGCGATCGGCCTCGATCCGACGGTCTATGGCACGCACACAATGCGACGCACCAAGGCGACACTGATCTACAAACGAACCAAGAATCTACGGGCCGTCCAGCTTCTGCTGGGCCACTCGAAGCTTGAAAGCACCGTTCGGTATCTCGGCATCGAAGTAGATGACGCCCTGGAGATATCTGAACAGACTGAAATCTAGCCATCATCATTTTGCGGTCGCCGAGCTATATCTGGCGACCGTTTTCTGGCACGATACTCAAAATGGGCG
>JAUXWL010000051.1 GCA_030680155.1 Anaerolineales bacterium | reverse complement strand
CAAAGGCTGTCATTCCCAAACCGAACACCACCCAGATCGGCTGTGCGTCAGGGAAAAAGGCAAAGACCATCAGGGAGTAAGCGAGCAGGGCAATCGTCCAGTTCACGATCATCCAAAAGAGGAAACGCAGGAAGAGCCAGCTATCGGTGAGCACGCCGAGTCCTTGAAAAAAGGATTCGAGGAAACTACCGCCGAATTTTTGCAGGGAGGGGAAACGCGTGCTGAGTTTGTGGAACAGGTCCAGCGCCCATTGGTTGTTGCGCGCGAGGATGTACATCAGCGCCAAGCCAACGAGCATCAGCCCGCCGATGATGTAGCCCAATGTGGGGGAACTTTCCGCGCCGACGACATACGGCAGCGCCGCGAGGAAGATGACCGCTGAAATAATCAAATCCACGGTGCGTTCGATGACGATGGTGGGGATGATCTCAGCGAAGGTCATGCCGCCCGATTTGCGGCTGAGTAAAAATGCGCGCCCGATCTCACCGAGGCGGAAGGGCAGGAAGTTATTGAGTAAATATCCTTCGCCCTCGGTAAAAAAAACATCCTTGAACGACGGTTTATCGCGCAGCAAAGTCCGCCATACAACGGCTCGCACCGCCAGCCAGACAAAGGATAACGAGAAGGCAATGCCGATCAGCCCATAATTCGCATTGCGAAGGGCATCCAGCATGGTTTGGAAATCCACAAAATATAGGATGGCGGCGATCAGCACAATACTGATGAGCGCGCCGGGGAGCCAGCGTTTTGAATTTTTCATAAATTTGGATATGGTTGTTTACGCATCACGCATTACGTGATGCGTAATGCGTGATCCGTAACTTTACTCGTCTTCCAGTTTGAGAACCGCCATGAACGCTTCCTGCGGAATCTCTACATTACCAACCATCTTGAGACGTTTCTTGCCGCGTTTTTGTTTCTCGAGCAGTTTCTTCTTACGCGAAATATCGCCGCCGTAACATTTGGCGAGCACGTCCTTGCGGGTGGCTTTGACGTTGGCGCGGCTGATGATGCGTCCACCGGATGCGGCTTGGACTGCCACATCATACAACTGACGGGGAATCAAATCCTTGAGTTTGGTGATGAGACGCTGTCCCTTGTGGAACGCATCCTTCTCATGGACGATTGCTGCAAGCGCGTCGAGCGGTTCGCCATTGACGAGGATTTCCAGTTTTTGCAGTTTGTCTGCGCGATACTCGAGGAATTGATAATCGAGCGAGGCGTAGCCCTTGGTACGCGAT
>JAUXWL010000042.1 GCA_030680155.1 Anaerolineales bacterium | reverse complement strand
GGAGCGACGTTGCTCGGACCTGGACTGGTGAAAATGGGCGGGGAGGGGATCCTCTCACTGGAACAGAATCAGGCTCTCGGTCCGTTGGAGGCGGCTCTGCGGTCGTCCAATTTTAATTTGCAGGTGGTCGAAGATGCACAGTCGCTTATTTGGGGCAAGCTGGTCATCAATGCGGCGATCAACCCGCTGACAGCGCTGCTGCAAGTCCCGAACGGCGAGTTGCTGTCACGTCCGCTGGCGCGCAGGATGATGTCTGCGTTGGCGAAAGAGGCGGCGGCGGTGGCGCGGGCGGAGCATGTAAACCTGCCGTTCAACAATCCCGTTTCTGCGGCGGAGGATGTGGCGCGTAAAACGGCGGCGAATATATCTTCGATGTTCCAGGATGTGCGGCGCGGCGCGCGGACGGAGATTGACGCCATCTGCGGCGTAGTGACCAGGCGCGGCGCGAAGCATGGCATCCCCACACCATATAACCGCACATGCTGGCAATTGGTGCGGGCGATATAACAACGCCCCTACAGAGAAAAAGGGTGACATTCATCCGCAATACTGGGTGACTTCGCTTCTGCCCGCCAAAAATAGCGCATGGTAAGATAAAGGAAACTTTATCGTTTGGAGGTATCCATGCGCAAACTTTTCTTGATTTTGATACTGGGGGTATTTTTTGCCTGCCCATCTTTTGCATCTGCCCAGTCTGAGACCGCCTTTGCCAGCGTGAATGTGCAACTGTGGCCCGAATACGACCAACCCAGTATGCTGGTCATTGTTGACTTTCTCGTTGCCCCCGGCACGCCCCTGCCCGTGGATTTGACCTTCCGCATCCCGCAGGATGCCAATCTAATCGCGGTTGCCGTGCAGACTGGCGACGGTGGATTTTTGAACGCCGAATTCAATGGGCCGCAAGGCGGCGGGGAATGGCAGTCGTTCACCATGCCGATCACCCAAAACGCTCACTATCGTTTTGAATATTATCAGCCCCTGACCTTTGTTGGAAACCAGCGCCTCTTCTCCTACCTGTGGGACGGCGCATTCGAAGTGGATGTTTTTCAGGTGGGCGTGCTGGAACCGCTGGATACAACGTCGCTTTCCACCACCCCCGCACACCGCTCCATCGAGCAGATCAACGGACTCACGTATTACGACAGCGAAGTTTTACGGCTTGAGAAAGGCGAGCAATATGCCTTGAACCTGCAATACGAAAAAACATCCGATGCGCTGCTGAATCCCCCGCAGGGTATTCAGCCCGTTGCGCCTGTGGATGACAATACGCCGGGGCGGGTCTCCTTGAATAATTCCCTGCCGTATATCATTGGCGGTCTTGGCGTGGTGATGATCGCAGGCGGCGTACTGTACTACCTGCAGGCAGGGCGCAGCACGCCCTCTCGTCGGTCCCGCCGACACAAGCATTCACCCGCCATATCCGCTGCGGACGATGCGGCGGACGACGCCTACTGTCCGCAATGTGGCGCGCGCTCCAAGCCGGGCGATCGTTTCTGCCGCACCTGTGGCGCGCGCTTGCGGATACAGGCAGAATGAAAAAGGTGTGAAGGCATAACCTTCACACCTTCACGAGCAGGATATGCATCAAAACTTTTTCATTATCATCTACTTTTTCTATGGACTCGCGTTTTTCAGCATGGGCTTGCTGGTGGCAATGGAAGGCGGGCGGTCCACCGATGCGCGCCTGCGGATGGCGCTCCGTCCGCTGGCAGGGTTTGGGCTGATACACGCAGCCCACGAATGGCTTGAGATGTTCAATATCATGGGTCATATCGAAGGCGTGTTTGCCGCGATATACCCCGCTCTTGCATTGTCGCTGTTGGCGTTTTCATTTGTCTCGCTGGCGGCATTCGGTTCCTATCTTGTGTTGGGGAGCGAATCCACCTGGAGGGTAAGTCTCATCATCCCGCTGGCGCTGGAGGCGGTCTGGGTGTATGGATTGCTGGCTTATCGCAGTACGTATCCTCTCCAGGATATCTATGCAATTGCCGACGTGTGGACGCGCTACTCCATTGCGATTCCTGCCGGGCTGCTTGCGGCGGCGGGGCTGGTGGTACAACAGCGAACCTTCCGCCGCGCCGGGCTGATCAGTTTTGGGCGGGATAGCCTGTGGGCTTCGATTGCGTTTGGGTGGTATAGCCTGGTGGGGCAGATCTTTACAATGCCCAGCCCGCTGCCGCCCTCCAACTTTTTGAATTCGGAATTATTCCTTGAAATTTTCGGTTTCCCCGTCCAGTTATTGCGCGCTGGCACAGCCATCATCGCTTCGGTCTTTGTCATCCGTTTTCTGCGAGCCTTTCAGGTGGAAAGCGAAAGACATATCACAGAACTGCAAGAGGCGCGCTTGCACGAGTCGCGTGAGCGTGAAGTCCTGCGGGCGGAATTATTCCGCAAGGTGGTTGCCGCGCAGGAATCCGAACGTCAGCGCATCGCGCGCGACCTACATGATGAGACGGGTCAATCCCTGACTGCCATCGGCATGGGTCTGCGCGGGCTTGCGGATGAGCTAAAGCGAAGGCGGGGGCAGAATGAAAACCTGGGACAATTACAATTGCTCACCTCCGATGCCCTGCGGGAATTACAGCGCATCATTTCGGACCTCCGGCCTGCTCACCTGGATGACCTGGGTTTGTCTTCCACTTTGAGATGGTACGCAAACCGCCTGCAAGAGCTCACCCGCCTGAAAGTGATCGTGGATATTTCAGGCGAGGAACATACCCTGGACGAGCCGGTGAAAATCGCCATCTTCCGCATTATTCAGGAAGCGTTGAATAATATCGTCAAACACTCACAAGCCAGCAGCGTGCGGGTGAGTTTGGATTATCGGGACAAGTCTGCGCACATTCTGGTGCGCGATAATGGCGTCGGCTTTGACCTGGATGCGGTGAAGAACCGCATTGGGCGCGTTTCGCTTGGGTTGGCAGGCATGGCAGAACGCGCTTCCCTGTTGGGTGGGACCGTGGAATTCCACTCGCGCCCCGGGTACGGCACTGAAGTTGAGGCGGTGGTGCCGTATGATATGGCAAGGAAAGAGGCTTAAATGACGATCCGTTTGCTTTTAGTGGATGACCACGCCGTGGTACGTTCCGGCCTGAAAATGCTATTGGGCGGGCATGGCGAAATGGAAATCGTGGGAGAAGCCGGCTCTGCGGGGGAGGCCATGACAGAGACCGAGCGCACGCAGCCCAATGTCATTCTGATGGATATCGGCCTGCCGGATCAGACCGGCATCGAAGCCACGCGCGCGATCAAGGCGAAATTCCCCGACGTAAACATCGTCGCGCTGACGATCCACGAGGATGAGGAATATTTCTTTCAGATGCTGGATGCGGGCGCTTCAGGCTATGTGCCAAAACGCGCCGCGCCGGAGGAACTGATCACGGCCATCCGCGCGGCGGCGATTGGCGAGGTGTACCTGTACCCGTCACTGGCGAAGCTGCTGGTGCGCGATTTTCTCAATACGGAACGAACGGCTGAAGAAAAGGTCAACCTGGATGGGCTGACCGGGCGTGAACGGGAAGTGTTAACCACTCTGGCGGAGGGCGCCAGCAATGATGAAATTGCCGCATCGCTGGTCATCAGCCCGAAGACGGTGGAACGTCACCGTGAAAATATTATGCGGAAGTTAAACCTGCATTCACGCTCGGAGTTGGTACGGTATGCGATCCGCAAGGGGATCATCAAGGCGTAATGCGGAATACTTATTATCAGTAGATCACGAAAGCCTCGCGTAGTTTGCGCTCTCTAGCGCAAATCAGGCGGTAGAGAGCGCCAATTACGCGTTTTCATGAAGTACTTATTATATAATGCCCACGGTCATATCATGCCCGTAGGGTACAAATTGCGCTTTCCACCTTCTAAAAAAGCGCAATTTGTGACCGCGCTGGGTATAGCTTGATAAGAATCATTTGTTGATAATTTTTTTCAGCTTCTTTATATTCCCGAGCTTTATTTCGCATTCCCAAATCCTAACCACTTTCCAGCCTTGATTTCTGAGAGTCTTTGTGACGCTTTTATCGCGCAGCATATTCCTTTTAATCTTGTTTTGCCAATATTCCGCATTGTCAGATGGGGTAATATTTCGACAACCATGACCATGCCAAAAACAACCATCTGCAAATAAAGCGATTTTATGTTTAGGGAAGACAAAATCAGGATGTCCAAAAAGATTATAGTTTCTGCGCCATAAGGAATACGCTGGAGAATTTCTGCCAGAAATCAAACGAACTGATCTTGCATTATGTGGGTTTTTGGCTTTGACCGTTTTAGCTCCCCAAGTTGATATGTTTTTTGAGGCAGCATAGTAGTATTCGTCAGGTCGTGCAAAATAATAGGAAGAAACGACTCGAATACAGCATACACCAAATTTACCGGCACTGCATTTCCTGCTTGTTTACGAGTTTGAGAATTTGACACGGAAATCTTGAAAGACTCTGGAAATCCTTGTAATCGCAACATTTCTCGCACCGTTAAACGCCTCTCACCATTTACTAACAAATAGTTGTATGACGCTCCCGCTCGCAAGGCACAAGAGTAAGGGTAAGAAGATATATGTCCTGCCTTGTTTTCATGCCATATTGAAGGCGTTACCGTTGGAGTATGTGATAATTTACGTTTTTTACGTATCATTTCAGATGCGAAATGTTTTTCATCCACATTCTTTTCTAAAACCTCAGATAACGGCTTATATTTCTGGGTCTTGAGGGGCCAGTGATAGACCATTGGCTTATAAAAACCAACTAAAAACACCCTTTCTCGTTTTTGGGGCAAGCCATAATCAAGAGCATTCAAAACGCGATGATAAACGGTATACCCAAGTTCACTCAATACAGAAACGATTTTTTTTAGCGTTCGTCCTTTGTCATGCCCAACTAATTGCTTTACATTTTCAAGGACAAACGCTTTTGGCTTTTTGGCTTCCAAAATTCTAGCAATATCAAAAAATAACGTACCCCGAGTGTCTTCAAAGCCCTTTCCTTGACCAATTATGCTGAATGGTTGGCAAGGAAACCCAGCAAAAAGAATATCGTGATCAGGTATATCATGTTCGTCGATTTGGGTAATATCGCCTGCAGGGTATTCTCCAAAATTGGCGTAGTATGCTTCACGCGCATAAATATCAATATCGGATGAAAAAACGCACTGCGCTGGAATATTGTACTTTCCAAATACCTGAGTAGCGGCAACCCGAAATCCCCCAATACCGCAAAACAAATCAATATATTTTAAGGGAGTATTTTCGTCTGTTCTTCTCATTATTTACCTTTTGAGTTAATTATTTACAGTCAGTATAAATCGAACAAAAGTGCTAGTCAAGAATTGATAGCCGTTATTTTACCCCGAAGTGTGAAGGGGGTTGCCCTTGGCATATTCCACGCATTTTAATGGGGTGAATCCCCCATCGGCGTGGGGAATGTGTGGGGTGGATGCCGCAGGTTTGGGCGGGGAAAGATGCGTGAGTCCTTGATCCAAGATGGGGAGCGAGCCGAATTTACTTTATTTTAAGGAAGTCGTATCCTATAGGCA